>JBBKWW010000048.1:0-5236 GCA_037969155.1 Moraxellaceae bacterium | reverse complement strand
GCCGCAGTGGCGTACTGGATGGGATTTAGCAAAGGCCAAGCTGAACCCAAAAGAAGGGTTAAAGAATTGCCAGACGAAGTAGACGACGAAGCCGCGAACAAACAGCTTTTAGAAATTTTGGAGCGAATTTTCTGGCGGTACAAAATGGAAAGGCGCGGAAAGCGTTTTTTGATATTTGACCCAAAAACAGGCAGACAACTTGCATTTGTGTCTGTATCCAGTCGCATCAAACGCAACAGTGCTTCATCGGTCGAAGGCGTACACATATTGGTATACAAGGAAGTACCAACTGAATCGCAGATCAGGAGCGACTTAAGCCCGATATTGTGGTGAAAAAACATCTTGACGACCCCTGCCCCCTTGAAGTTGGCGATTTTTACGCCATACTTTGATGAGTAACCATTTTTGGTATCAACCATTTTTGGCTACTAAGCACATAGTAACCAAAAGTGGCTAATGGTCAAGGGGTCGTCATGAACGTAAAAGAGCTTATAGAGTCTGCTGGAAGTGTAATTGGCGGGCAAAAAATGCTAGCGGAAGGTTTAGGAATGCACCATCAAAGGCTAACAAACTGGAAGGCAGGACGCAGACGGCCAGAAGCCAGCGAGATAGCGTATCTTGCTGAAATTGCAAATTTTCCAGTGCTTGAAACAGTGGCGGAAATTGAGTCGCAGTTATCGGATAAGCATTCTAATGTATGGCTTAAAGCGTTAGAAGATTGGCGCGCCCGGCGGGATTCGAACCCACGACCCCTGCCTTCGGAGAGCAAAAATAACTGATATTTAACAATTATTTATGATTTTCAGGCGTGGTTTGGGTGTTAAAAACCGTGTTTTTCACCGAATGATGCCACAAAAATCAAGCCTCTCCGGTGCGCGTCAAGCAATCTAGATCACAAGATTCTACGACAAAGCCCAGCACGACTGGATTGTGCGAACATTATTAAGATCCATCGAGACACGCCACAACAGATCATTCATGAGGTCTTTGTAGCACAAAAAGCCAGCCGAAAAAAATGTGGGGACGGGGTCAAAAATGAAGTGACATAAGTGATGAACTCTATAAGCAATTGATAAAATGCAGAAAAATCACGTTTTTAGAGGTGATGAAATAAGTGATTTTGAAGTGATTTATCACAGTGATATGAAGTGATTTTTATAAAATATATTATTTATTTAATATCATTAACTTACATCAAAAACACTCAACATCCATCACTTTCCATCACCTCCCCAGAGTGATAGAAAAAAGCCTTTACGTTCATTTACTTAATAAGCCTTTTATCGGACTATCACTTTCATCACCTCTAAACACCCCACCCACCCCAGACTTCATCAAACAGCCATGTTAAAATACCGACACATCACCTCCTCGGTGATTTTTATAGCCTGACTTCGGTCAGGTTTTTTTTCGCCTAGTCGATCAACCTCACAAATTCCGTCTTTTCCCGTCACAATTTCTGCCTGCTCAAAGGCAATGCAAGCCAGTACTGGCGTGGCCTGAGCCACCCTCGTCTCGGTCGTCACAAATGCCATTTTTTTATCGCGGGCGGGGCGGGGTCTCGATTGCATTTTTCCAAAGAAAAGCCACCGCGTGGGTGGCCTAGGGGTGGTGGTTGTAAGTCTAGTCGGCACTGACCTGTAGTTCGTAGGGCTTGAAGCGAATCACCTCCTCGCCCAGCCACTCGTTGATCGCCAGCATGCGCTGCTGTAACGGCATCAGCTCATTGATCACAAACACCCGAGCAGCCTTTTCGACATCGCCAAACCCGCTGGTATTGGTCGGTGTCGCTCCCATCAACTGCGGTGGCACGCGGTGGACAGCTGCGATATCAACCCGACTGGCTTCTTTGATGTTCCAGAATTCATCCTTGGCTGCGACCTCGCTGATTGGCAGGATCTGGATACCGTCTTTTTTGCCGTTCGGTGAGTACAGGAACAGGTTTCGGAAGTTGCCCACGCCCTTAGAGTCCTTGAGAGCTTTGCGCATGTTGTCGATATCGTCCTTGTTCTGCGCCGGATCGGTCACATACATGATAAAACCGGCATGCGACCCATTCAGGTAGTACTTGCGTCGGAACAAGGTGGCCGCCTCATCCAGCCACGCAGAATTCATGGCCGACAGGTATTCAGGTGAACCATAGATCTCTTGATTGATATCAGGTTCCATCAGATGACAGACGCTGTTGGTCTCGAATTCATGGTCATCTTTGATGCTGCCAGTCACAAAATAGAACTGCCCTTCTTCTTTACCGACCCGCATGTACTTGGCCAGAGGCGCACGCAGTCGAATTGGGCGGCCGGACATTGCGTCTTGCCGCTCAACATAGCCATTGCCGAACACTAAAAAATCCAGCACAAAGCGACTGAACTCCAGCTGACTAAACAATGGATGCGGCTTGAACGTGCTGACCAGAATGTTGCGCTTCACATACAGCGCACTGGAATGATGTGGACTGGCTCGCATGGTCAACGCCAGCCCATCCAAGTCCATCGGTGGCGAATACCACTTGTGATTGACCATCGAACATTCACCGAAATACACCGAAGCCCGCTGATCCAGTACGGGTACTGGATCACCAAAGGTGAAGGCTTCCATGTGCGGTGGCTGTGGCAACACAGAGTTGGTCAGTGGACTGTAATGCAGTGGGTCACCGTTGGTGGTGACCAGTTGCTTGGATTGGCTCATTCATATAGCTCCATCATATTTTCGGATTGCTCGCTAATCGCAAGCGGCTCGTGGTGCAAGGCATGCATAAACGCCCACGCCAAGTCGGCGTGGCCGGTCTCTTCTGATCGTTCGGCTTTGTAGGTGACGGCGCGTTCGCTATTGGTGAGGGTCTTGTGAATGGCGACAAAGCTAGCCACCACATCTGTCCAGCTCAGATCGAATTGCAGACGGCCTTTGTGGATCACGTCTTTGGCTTTGAGTACAAACTGGCTTTTGAGTTCTGGCGTGTAAAGCAGCTTGGTCGCGGCTGGGTAAAATTTGACAACTTCCTCAAAGAAACCAACGCCCATGCCAGTTGCATCAATACCAAGGTACTCGACGTTATAGCGGGTCAGGATTTCGTCCTTGAGGTAAGCCGCCTGTGCGGTAAAATCCGATCCTTGGAACTGAATCCGCTCAACTGCTCGCAACAAACCACCTGCCGCAGATGGCGCAGCGACCACCACCAAACCAGCCGTGTCACCTGACAGCGCAGGGTCATAACCGACCCAGACCGGATGATTGCCAAGTGGTCTTGGGCTGTACGGACGCATGTCTGTCCACAGCTCTTCGGTGTCGACCATACAGCTCATCAATTCACTGACCGTAAACGCCGACTGGGTATCATCGATAAACATGCACATCAGCAGGTTGTCGAATTCTTGTGGGCTGTATTCAATCCGCAGTTGGTCAAGGTCAAACAAATCACAGCCGCCTTCTAGCGCGTCTTCAACGGTGACCACCTGCCGCCACTGCCCGTCTTCACACAGACGACCATCTTTTAAGGCGGCATGACCAGTGTCAAAATTGACCCGCTCCTCTTTGCGCCGACTGATATTGAACAACCCACCTGTCCAGAATTTATAGGCTTGGTGCTGTTTGGAGGATGGCGTGGATATATAGGTCTGCCGCCATTTTTTATGCATGGCCATGCCAGAGGCGACTTTGCGAAATTCAATAAAGCGATGAATCCAGAAGTACTCATCCAGATAAATATTGCCGTGATAGGACTGGGCGGTACGCGAGTTAGTTCCTAAAAACCGCAGTTCTGCACCATTGGGTAACAGGATCGGATCACCGGTCAATTGCACGCCGGTGCTGTCCAGTACGAACTGGACGATGTACTGGCGGAACACAAGGGCTTGGTTTTTAGATGCCGATAAAAAAATCTGATTGCGGCCTGTTTCTAGGGCATCGATCAATGCTTCACGCGCGAAATACCACGTCGCCCCAATCTGGCGGCTTTTGAGGATATTGCGAATCCGGTGGTGCTGACCGGCACGAAACCAGACCCGTTGATACTCAAACAGACCAGCATTAAACGCCTCGAGCAGCTGCTTTTGTTGCTCATCATCGATTTGGTTTGGCTGATTCGGTGTGCGTTCGCCTTTGCCGCGATTGCCAATTTTATGATTGAGGTCTTTGAGCTTGCCGGTTTCTTGATAGTGCTTTTGTTTGGCAATCTCGGTCATTTGACGACCGAGCAAGTCGATTTCCTTAAAATCTCGACCTTCTTTGTCGTTTTTAAAAATCAGCTGCACCATGCGGCACTCAAGCGAGCCTTCGACCCGATCAAGTGCTGAGTACTCCTCCCACTTGCCGCTGTCCTTCCAGCCTTGCACGGTGGTGCGTGGTAGCTCTAAAAATTCAGCAATCGATTTAATTCGCCAGCCCATCCAGTACAGGGTGCGGGCGGCGACTTGCGCATTGTCGCCAATCGGGACAGGCGGTGCAGCTGCGAGCTGCGTGGAATTTTGCCTTGCCATAAGTAACTGCCTGAAATCATCTTCAGCTCAGGCTATGGCGTTCGTGGACATTATTCTGGAACTTTAGGTGTGATCAAGCCCTTGATCACACCTAACACGGTTGAGTTGGACAAGCATAAAAAACCAAAGTGAACACCTAGCGCAACCACCTTGCACAACCCTCTTTGTCGAGCATTCCCATGCCTAAAAAATTCCGTATTGCTAAAGCTGGCCAAACCACCGATGGCCGTGAAATCAGCGTCGAACAAATCACCGAGATGGCGGCGAGCTACTCACCAACCACCTACGGCGCACGGCTGAACATCGAACACTATCGTGGGGTGTATCCAGGCGCAGGCGGTTTTGGCGCGTATGGTGACGTGGTTGCACTAGAAGTGGAAACCGAGGGTGCTGAAACCTATCTGGTTGCTGAAGTTGACCCAACGCCCGAATTGATCGCGTTATCCAAAGCCCGCCAGAAAGTCTATTTCTCGATTGAGATCGACCCGAAATTTGCAGGCACTGGCAAAGCGTATCTGGTCGGTTTGGCATGTACTGACTCACCAGCCAGCCTTGGCACAAGCTACATGCAGTTCTGCCAACAGAACCCAGAGACCAGCCCACTCAAGGCTAAAAAACAAACTGCCCATAACCTGTTTTCATCGGCGGATTTTTCGGGATCGTTTGATGAAGAAGACAAACATAGCCTGCTGGATCAGATCAAAGGCTTCTTCACGAGCCAAGATAAAAAATTCGACAAGGTCGAAGAGTCGGCCAAAGCC
>JBBKWW010000047.1:0-3146 GCA_037969155.1 Moraxellaceae bacterium | reverse complement strand
TCATTAGCCCGCCATGAACGACCAATCCCCACGCCAACGCCCCGAAATCCAAAACGAAGAACTCTGGGTCTTCCCGATGGATTACCCGATTAAACTGATTGGCTTGGCTGGTGATGAGCTGCTATTCTCGGTACGCGAGATTATCATTCGACACTTCCCTGATTTTGATCTGGCCACCCTCGTGATTCAGCCGTCCAGCGGTGGCAAATATCACGCGATTCGGGCGGTATTGCCGTTTGACCATCGTGATCAAGTCAATGCGATTTATGCTGACCTCGCCGCTAACCCACACATTAAAACTGCACTTTGATATTGATATCATCTGAGGCTTAACGTATCCAAGGATGGCGCCATGGCGGATCAAACCAGCCTACAGACTGCCCTAGAAATCGTCCAGTTCGATGGCCCGCAAGCGTATGAGCCGATCTATCAGGCCATGCGTGACTATACCGAAGTACGCGACGTACACAGCCCTGACCAGCTGTGGCTGCTCGAACACCAGCCCGTGCTCACCCAAGGACTCGCTGGCAAACCTGAACACATCCTGAATCACAGCAGTGACTTGCCAGTCGTCCAAACCAATCGCGGCGGCCAAGTGACGTGGCATGGTATTGGACAGCTAGTCGGCTATCTGTTGTTTGATCTCAATCGTCTGGGTTGGAACGTGCGGCAGCTGGTCAGTGTCACCGAACACGCCTTGATTGACACACTGGCCGACTACCAGATTACGGCCTATGCACGACCTGATGCACCGGGTGTGTATGTCGATGATCGTAAAATTGGTGCACTCGGCTTTAAAATTCGGCGCGGTTGTAGTTATCATGGTTTATCGCTGAATCTGGACTGCGCGCTAGACGGCTTTGCGCGGATCAACCCATGCGGGCATATTGGACTAGAGGTGGTACGAATCAGTGATCTGTATCAGCCTGTACCGAGTTTAAACCAAGTGGCAACCCAGCTCAGCCAACATCTGCAAGCGTATCATCAAGGCCATAAATCGCTTTGAATGAGGCAGAATTTGACCAACCAGCGGTATTTTAGAGTAAATACTCTATTTACTCTAAACTAAAGACAAGGTACATTGTAATCATGCTATTTCCTTTCCACTCTTTGTTGAGAAGCATACTGTGAAATCTGCTGCCAAACTGCTACCGACGGTACAACACGCCTACGTCAGCTTGATGATCGATATCATCGGGCGCGGCCTTGTATCCGCCAGCCACGTCGATGACGAAATTCGCCAAGAAATCGCCGGTTTTCCGGTCGGCATGACCTTTCAAATGGTTGTATTACCCAAAGGCCCCGGCTTCGTCGCTGAAGTACAGTCTGACGGTACACTCAAGCGCCTGACGGACTTTGTCGGCAGGCCAGATCTGTCGATTAAATTTAAACATATGGCATTGGCATTTTTGGTGTTTTCTTTCCAAGAAGGTACCGCGCAAGCATTTGCCAATGACCGCATGGTTGCCGATGGTGAAGTATCACATGCGATTCGTTTGGTGCGGTGCTTGGATAAAATGGAGGCCTTGATTCTGCCCAAAATCGTCGCGGGTCTTGCGGTCAAACGCTACCCGACTGATTTGGCCTTTGCGGAAAAATTCCAAAAAGCAGCACTCATTTACAGCAAAATTGCCCAATCTTTTATTCAACGGAGCTAAATCATGGCTAAATCTTATTACGAATTTTTTTGTCCAGTCAAAGTCGTCGCCGGACATATGGCTCTCGAACACATTCCGTTCGAACTCTCCACACTCGGTGCAAAACGCCCGATGATCATCACCGATAAAGGTGTGCGCAGCAATGGCCTACTTGAGCCAGTTGAAGCGGCATTTGCGGATACAGATTGTGTGATTGCCTATGTATTTGATGACGTACCGCCAGACAGCAGCCTACAAACTGTGCGTAAAGCTGCCGAACTGTATCGCCAACACAACTGCGATGCACTGATCGCCATCGGTGGTGGTTCGGTCATTGATACCAGCAAGGGCGTGAATATTCTAGTCTCTGAAGGCGGCGACGACCTGACCCAGTATTCAGGTGCGCATAACCTACCGCGCCCACTGAAGCCATTTTTTGTCGTACCAACCACCGCAGGTACAGGCTCAGAAGTCACCGCCATCGCGGTGATTTCCGATACCGAAAAGAACGAAAAACTGCCGTTTGCGTCTTATCATTTGATGCCAAATGCTGCGGTACTTGATCCACGCATGACCCTGACCTTGCCACCGCACATCACCGCAATGACTGCGATGGATGCGATGACACATGCCATAGAAGCCTACACGTGTTTGGCCGCCAATCCGATTTCTGATGCCTACGCCATGGCTGCGGTCAAAAAAGTCAGTGAAAACCTGCTGAAGGTGCTCGACAACCCCAAAAATGCCGATGCACGTCTAGAGCTGGCTCAAGCCTCGACGATGGCTGGAATTGCATTTTCGAATGCGATGGTCGGTTTGGTACACTCACTCGGTCACGCGACTGGTGCAGTCGTCCACTTGCCACATGGCCTGTGTATGAGCCTGTTCTTGCCGTATGTACTGGAATACAATATGGAAAAAAATGGCGACCGGATTGCCGATCTGCTGTTGCCATTGGCAGGTGCCGACGTGTATGCCGTCACGCCACAAAGCCATCGTGCCAGCAAAGCCATCCAAACCATTCGCCAACTGCGCGACACCTTGTATGAGCGCACCAAGCTACCGCGCACCCTGCAAGAAACGGGCAAAGTGCAAAAATCACAACTGCCTGAAATCGCCAAAAAAGCGCTTGATGATGGTTCGATCATCTACAATCCAAAAGAAGCGCGGTTGGATGACTTGATTGCGATACTTGAAAAATCATGGGGCTAATTCAGCACGACTCATGATCATCTAGAACAATACTAAAAAAGGCCGCTTAAATCTAAAGCGGCCTTTTTGAATCAAAATAAATAAAATTTCGGACTAACTCGCGTCCAGTACGGCACGGCCACCGGGTAACTGGCCAAAATAGTGTGCCAACGCCTCCAGACAACGGACAATTTTGAGTGGCTGTTGCTCACGACGCAAGGTCAATGCATACAGGGTGTAATTAGGCAGTTGCCATGCTGGCAGCACCTCGACTAGCTCACCACGCGCCAGCTCTTTTTGCACATCCAAATACAACAA
>JBBKWW010000046.1:0-13928 GCA_037969155.1 Moraxellaceae bacterium | reverse complement strand
GATGTCAATTGGCCTTATCTGGTAGAGGGCAGCACTGAAAAGCACGGTGTGCAGACAGTTTATATCGGTGGCTATCTTACGCAAGAGCCAACAATTGTTGATGCAGCAATAGCGGGTTTGGAGAGTTTGGGTGGAGTTTTAAATGAAGGCAGATCGAGTCAGAAATCCAATCACTTTCCAATAAACACTGCTGATCTTGAAAAAAATCATGCGAAACATAAAGCGCTCTTACTATACGGTGTGGTCGTGTTGGTGCTTCTGTCGCCAATTTGGATTCCTCTTTCTGTTTACAGAGCCATAAGGGACAATTAATTATTAAGTTTGCTTCGCACTGTTATGCGCGATTGCCGTCGCCACAGAAAAACTATGGTAGCAATTTCGCCACTCGCGCCCGCACTTCCGCTTCATCCACTTGATAAATATCCTCCAAGCCTTTTACCGCTTTAAAGCGTTTATACGCCCAGTGATAATGCTCTGGTGCGCGTTGGATCAAGGTTGCCACTGCCTGATTGATCGCCGTCACCGACGTGACCAAATCCTTAGAGTGCACTGCGTCATCCACCGCATCAATCATATAATCAAACTTCTGTCCGCTGGCATCACGCACACACGACAGCATCAGCACCCGACAGCCAGTTTTTTGGATTAGCTTCGAGGCTAGCGTGGTGGTCAAGGTCGGCAAACCCAAAAAATCCGCATCCACCCCGCCGGAATCCTTCGGCGTATGATCTGGCAAAATAATGGTAAAACCGCCGGTCTTCAACGCCCGAAAAATCATCCGCACGCCACGATCATCAGTCGGTACCATGGTCTGATTCAAGCGACTACGCGCTCGCAACACAAACTGATCTAACTCAAGGTTATTGCTGGGTTTGTACATGACCATCGGTGTGGTGTATTGATTGAGCCACGCATTCATCAGCTCCCAGCTGCCATAGTGCGGCACAATCCCGACGCAGCCCCTTGGATCAGCGAGTGCTTGGATCAGCAAGTCCTCACCCGTGATCTGTCCTGCGCGTGCCAGACAGTCACTCGGCGGATTGCCCCAGCCATAGACAAACTCAATAAAACTGAGCAGTTGATTGCGTAACGCCTGCTTGCTTAAACCGCGTAATTTGGCTTCTGGCAGCTCTGGATACACGATGATTAGATTACGCCGGATGATTTTCAGCATACCTTGCTCTGGAAACAACCAAAACAACGCCGCCAGCATCCGTGCAAACTGCTGCAATACACCCAGCGGTAAGCGGCTGATGAAGTCCAGTAAACGAATGGTCAGGCTAGACGGCGGCATAGGCGGTGTGTTTGGCGGTGTGTTTGGCGTGGTCATCGGGCAACATCACAACAAAAAATAAGCGTCGGATCAACAGAGTAAAAGATGGTGAATCGGCTTGCAAGTAGCCAAAAAAAATCGAAAAGGCAAGCAACAGCCAACAAAGCCCAAGTCAGATCGGTTATTGTATTGGCCATCGTGTTTTTTAAATGCTTAGGTTGACTGCATGTCCGACTGGCCACCAAACCCTGATCACAAGCCTGCCCCACAGCCCACCCCCCCAACATCCGGACAAGAGTGGCAGTTACTCGAAAAAGTTCTGATGTCTTCAGTTGACGAGCAACGACGCGCACGACGCTGGGGGATCTTCTTTAAACTGATCACCTTAGCCTATGTGCTGATGTTATTCGTGGTGTTAGGACGTGGTTGTAGCAGTGAGCAAGGCCAACTCGGTGTTTCACCGAGTGTCGCACATTTAGCGATTATTGATGTTAAAGGTGAAATCGGTGGTGATCGCGGCGTACACAGCGCCGATGTGATTGAGTCACTGAATCAAGCCTTTGATGCAAAAAACAGCAAGGCGATTGTGCTCAATATCAATTCACCAGGTGGCTCTCCAGTACAGTCCGATGAGATCTTTCAAGAGATTATCCGTCTGCGAGAAGCCAATCCCGACAAGAAAGTCTATGCGGTGATTGCCGATATTGGGGCATCAGGCGCGTATTATATTGCGGCGGCGGCCGATGAAATCTGGGTCAATCCATCGAGTTTGGTCGGTTCCATTGGGGTGATCATGCCGAATTACGGTATTGAAGGCTTGACCAAGAAGCTTGGTATTGAGGATCGTACCTTGACATCAGGTGAGCATAAAGCAGCCTTGAGTTTTACCAAACCATTAGATCCGTTTGAAAAAGCCCACGTCGAAGGCGTGCTGGCCGATGTGCATCAGCAGTTTATTGCGGCAGTCAAAAAAGGCCGTGGTGATCGCTTAAAAGACGATGGCAAGTTGTTTAGTGGTTTGTTCTGGACCGGTAATCAATCGATTAAGCTGGGTCTTGCCGATCATGCGGGTGGGATTAACACCTTGTCGCGGCAGCTTAAAATCGACGAAACACACAACTATACCCAACCGATCAACCCGCTGGCTGTGCTGGCCGAGCGTCTGGCGGCACAGGCTGGTCATGCCGTCGGTGCGAGTTTGGGTGATAGCGTCAAAACCTCTGCTGAACAACCGCATACAGTGAGCTTACAATGAAGCCGTTGATTCATTTTGCCCATGCTAACGGTGTGCCATCGGCCACTTACGAAAAAATGTTTGCCGCGTTGCGTGACGAATATGATGTGGTCACCCTGCCACTGATCGGCACGGAAGCGCGCTATCCAGTCACCAATCATTGGACGCGTTTAGTCGATCAAGTGATTGATAGCATCGAAAGCCAAGCGGGTGCTCGTCCCGTAATTGCACTTGGACACTCGATGGGTGGCTTGCTCAGCTTTATGGCTGCGTATAAGCGCCCTGAGTTGATGGATCAGTTGATCATGCTGGATCCGCCGCTGATCAATGGCATCCCGTCGCTGGGTCTACATCTGGCCAAGACCTTTCATCCGAAGAGTGTCGATAAACTGACTCCTGCGGGCATCTCTGCACGCCGTCGGGATCATTGGGACAGCCGTGAGCAAGCGGCGAGTCTGTTGCGCAATAAAGGTTTTTTTGCTGATTTCGATCCGGATTGTTTTGCAGCATATATTGAGCATGGCCTTAAAGACGTGCCACAAGGCGGTGTCGCGCTGACGATTCCGAAAGCAGTCGAAGTGGCGGTGTTTCGCAATAATCCATCATGGTTCTGGTTAAAACCTCGGCATGCACCACGGCCACCTGCGCGTTTGGTGGTCGGCGAAGACAGTTTGTTTTATAAGCGTGGTTTTCCACAGCGTTTAGAGCGGCAACTAAAAATAAGTTGTCATGTCAGTCGTGGTGGACATATGTTCCCACTGGAGCGCCCTGAGCAAACTGCGATCATGGTGAAAGGCATTATTCGCCAGTTACAAGCAGAGAGCGTATTAAAGGGCAGTTAATCGAGGCTCGATGCATCACGTGCTGCATGAAAAACCGCGCCGATTTGGTCGCGGTTTTTTAGTGCATATGATTGGTGATTTTCGTCGCGTATTTGCGGCTTGAAATCGCCTCTTTTAGGGCGGTTTATGCTATCATTTAGACATCTGTACTCAAGTGTTTTTGCTGGTGTTATCGTCAGAAAGACAAGGTTTTAATGAGTTGTTTATATTGATTTTTTTCGAATGATCGTTTGGCGTTTTGCGCCTGCAATGGATCGTTAAGAATCGCACGAATGAATTCAAGAAGGAGCGTGCATGAGCGTATCAGAAATTTCCCCGATTGCGATTGAAGACGAACTCAAAAAATCGTATCTGGATTACGCCATGAGCGTGATTGTATCGCGTGCCTTGCCCGATGTGCGAGATGGCTTAAAGCCTGTGCATCGTCGGGTCTTGTTTGCCATGCATGAGCTGAGCAACGACTATAACAAGCCCTATAAAAAATCCGCCCGTGTGGTCGGTGATGTGATCGGTAAGTATCACCCGCATGGTGATACTGCGGTCTATGACACGATTGTGCGGATGGCACAGGATTTTAGCTTACGCTACTTGTTGGTCGATGGTCAGGGTAACTTCGGCTCGGTCGATGGGGACAGCCCCGCCGCGATGCGTTATACCGAAGTGCGTATGACTCGACTGGCGCATGATTTACTGATTGATCTCGAAAAAGACACGGTAGACTGGGAGGACAACTACGACGGCTCTGAGCGGATTCCGCAAGTGCTGCCGACCCGTATTCCAAACCTGTTAATCAATGGCGCGGCAGGCATTGCAGTCGGCATGGCGACCAACATGGCGCCGCATAACCTGACTGAAGTGATCCATGCCTGCTTGGCCTATGTCGATGATAGTGAGATTACCGTTGAAGGCTTGATGCAGCACATCAGTGGCCCTGACTTCCCCACGGGCGGCATTATTTATGGCAAAGGCGGTATCGTCGATGCGTATCGCACCGGCAAGGGTCGTCTGCATATTCGGGGTCGCTATCTGATCGAAACCGACGAAAAAACCCACCGTCAAAGCATTATTTTTTATGAAATCCCGTACCAAGTGAATAAAGCGCGGGTGATTGAGCGAATAGCTGAGCTGGTTAAAGAAAAGAAAATCGAAGGCATTAGCGAGTTGCGTGACGAGTCCGATAAAGACGGCATGCGCATCGTGATTGACCTGAAGCGTAACGAAAACGCTGATGTGATCGTCAATAATCTGTTCTTGCAAACCCCGCTCGAAACCTCTTACAGCATTAACATGGTGGCCTTGGACAACGGCCAGCCCAAGCTAATGAATCTGCGCAACTTAGTGGCGGCATTTATTCGGCATCGGCAAGAAGTCGTGACCCGTCGCACCTTGTTTGAGCTGCGTAAAGCGCGTGAGCGTGGCCATTTACTCGAAGGCTTAACCGTTGCACTGGCCAACATCGACGAGATTATTGTCACCATTAAAACCTCTTCCAACAGTGGTGAGGCACGTGAAAAGCTGCTGCTGCGCGAGTGGGGTTCAGAAGGTGTTATTGCACTACTGGCCAAAGCCGATAGCCAGTCGATCCGACCAGAGCTGATTGAAGGCGAAGATCTGGCACAGCCATTTGGTTTGCATGGTGCGGTGTATCGGTTGTCACCAGCGCAGGTTGGGGCGATTTTGGAGTTGCGCTTAAACCGTTTGACGGGTCTTGAGCAGGACAAACTCCATGCAGAATATGGCGATATCTTGGCGCAAATCGCAGAATTACAAAGTATTTTGGACAGCTTTGATAAACTGATGCAAGTGATTCGCGATGAGTTAAACGCGGTGCTGGCACAGTACGGTGATGCGCGTCGTACCGATATCGTCGAGTCGCGGATTGATTTTAGCCGTGCTGATTTGATTCCCGAAGAGCAAGTGGTCTTAACGGTATCAAAAACGGGGTATGCCAAAACTCAACCGCTTGAAGATTATGCCGCGCAGCGTCGTGGTGGCCGTGGCAAGTCCGCGACCAGCATGCGTGAAGATGATTATATTGAGCATTTGGTGGTGGCCAGTAACCATGCGACGGTGCTGTGCTTTACCAATCGTGGCAAGGTGTATTGGCTCAAAGTCTACGATGTGCCGCAAGCCAGCCGTGGCGCTAAAGGTCGGCCATTGGTCAATCTGTTGCCGTTGGGTCAAGATGAAAGTGTCAGTGCGATTTTGCCGCTGAGCGAGTATCTAGATGATCATTATGTGTTTATGGCGACGGCATCAGGTACGGTCAAACGTGTGGCGCTGGAGCAGTTTAGTCGTCCGCGTAGTGTGGGTTTGATTGCGATTGATCTGAAAGGTGAGGATACCTTGATCGGTGTGGCGATTACCGATGGCACGCAACAGATCATGTTGTTCTCGAATGAAGGTAAAGCGATTCGATTCTCAGAGGATAAAATCCGCGCCATGGGACGTACTGCGAAAGGCGTGCGTGGCATGCGGGTCAGTCTAGTGGCTGATCTGGACACAGATGATGATGTGGTCGTCGATGAGGTCGATGAGGACAGTACTGATAGCAACGACAGTGGTTTTAACAGTCGTGTCGTATCGTTGCTGGTGGTGCCAGAGTCGGGCGATGTGCTGACCGCCTGTGCCAATGGCTATGGCAAGCGCACGCCAGTGGGCGACTTCCCGACGAAAGGTCGTGGTGGTAAGGGCTTAATTGCCATCAAGACCAGTGCGCGTAATGGTGAGCTGGTGCGAGCCACTGTCGTGTCCGATGAGGACGAGTTGTTACTGATTTCAGATGCAGGCACGATGGTGCGCACGCGGGTGGCCGAAGTCAGTGTGACGGGGCGTAATGCGCAGGGCGTGATGTTGATTCGCTTAGCGGCTGATGAGACGTTAGTCGGTGTGGTGCGCGTCGATGCGGTAGAGGTTGATGACTTGGAGGTCGGCGATGATCAGTTGTTGCCAGAAGATATGCAGGCCACTCCGTCATCGGCAGTTGATGCCGAGTCAGCTGCTGACACAGGTGTTGATGTCGCCGTAGAGTAAGTATCCGCATGATCGATGACGCAGCCAAATGAACGTTTGGCTGCTTTTTTTTGCACGATTGGTCACGGTCAGGATGATTCGGCTGTTTATGTGTGATCTACACACAAGCACTGGCAAAGCGGCTTATAATGGCGAATCTTTTGTTATTGGATTGAGAGAGTCATGGCACGCGTTGCTCGTTATCATGCGGATCGTACCAATCAAAAACTATATTTTGCACGGCTTGCCTGCAAAGATGCTACCCAGACCGAAAATGTGCAGGCTGCGCAAGGCTCACGTGAAGCCGCAGTGTTTCATTTACACGGTGCATTTTTGGCATTTTTACAGGAGTTGGTACGCTATTATCGACTTGAAGCCGAGCGGCAGCCGACGCTATCTAGCATCAAAGCGAAGATGGCCTTGCGGACGCAGGTATCACCCGAAGTGACCATTTTAGAGCAACTGAGTACCGATGGTTTTTTGGCTGAATTGAATCGTGCTTACTTGACTTGCCAATACGCACCTGAGCCACCTGAACCCACCCATGATGAAGAAAGCTCATCCAAGCTGATTTTTAAAGTCACGCAAAGCCCACAAGCATGGCTGCCAGACGTGCAGATTTTGCGTGAATGGCACAAGGCATTGATCCAGCTGATTGAAGGATTTCGTGACGAAATGATTGAGTTTTAGGCAGCGCTGGCACGGCTGCTACATTTATCACTTGAAAAAACCTGCCAATGAACGCATTGTAAAACGAGTCACGATCATTTTAACGTCGCTGCTGTGATTGGCACAGTGCATCAAGGAGGCAAGTTTATGGGTTCTATCTTGAATGACCGTAATGCTCCAATTTCTAAGGAAATGTTACTGGAGCTGGTGCAACTCGACGATGGCAATTTAGTGTTACGCCCGACCGCAGGTGATGGCGAGGCTTTGGTATCGATTCAGTTTTCTGATGTGGTACAAAAAACCCTTGGTGATCAACTGCATGGGGTAGGTCAGCAGATGGTGCATGCGGCACTGCAAATGATCATGGAGCAGCAAGCCGCGCGCTGGCATGCCCAAGTTGTCGATGAAGAGCCTACTCGTTACAGCTGAGTTGTATGCGATTAAAAAGGCACAGATTTGTGCCTTTTTTAAGGTTGATTTAGCGGTTAATGCGGCGTTGTCGAAGCCTGCTGTAGTGCATTCAGATCGACAATATGCTGCGTCATATGATCAGCGAGCACCTGTTTAGCCAGAAAGACCGTGCCGATCTGTTCTTTTTCAAGCAATAGTGCCTCTTCGCTGCTTTCGGCACACAGCAATACCTGTATCGATGGGTTTAGTGTGCGCGCAATTTCTGCCATGCGGCGTACATCCAAGAAGTCGGTCGTCGAGATCACCAATGTGCTGGCACGCATAATATGTGCTTGAATCAACACCGCAGGGTCACTGGCGTCACCTGACACGGCCGGAATACCTTGCCTACGTAAGAACTCAACGGTCTCACGATTTTCATCCGCCACCACAAAGCGAATACCTTGCTGGGTAAATCCCTGTGCGATTCTAGTACCCACTTCACCATAGCCAACCAACACCACTTGGCCCGTAAGGTACTGATGATCGACTTCATCCGGCAGCATCGCCAGTGGATCGGCATTACGCTCCAATAAACGCGCTAAAGCAGAACGCTTGCGAATCCATGCTTGTGCCGGCTCAACCATTGAAAATATTGCGGCATTTAGACTAATCGATACCAATGCACCGGCAAGGATCAGGTTTTGTGCCTCTACGGTCAGCAGTTCAAGCGCAATGCCCAACGTCGCCAAAATAAACGAAAATTCGCCAATCTGCGCCAAACTCGCGCCGACAGTGAGCGCAGTATTGAGTGGATAACGGAAGAATAGTACCAAAGCCATGGCTGCCAATGTCTTACCCAACACAATAATCGCCACCACTGCCAAGACATGCAGTGGCTCTTCGACCAAAATACTCGGGTTAAACAGCATGCCGACGGATACAAAGAACAAAATCGAAAAAATCTCGCGTAGCGGCAACGTTTCTTCTTCGGCACGATGGCTAAAGTCAGACTCTTTAACCACCATTCCCGCAATAAATGCGCCGAGTGCCATCGATACACCAAAAATAGCATACGAGCCATAGGCAATGCTGACCGCCGCTGCCACCACGGTCAGGGTAAACAGCTCCCGTGAACCAATCCGCGCGACCATCAACATGAGCTTGGGAATCAGACGTTTGCCCACCACAAACATAAATGCAATAAACGCTGCAACTTTGAGTAGCGTCACCAGTACCGTCATCCAGATACTTTGATCGGGTGACGTGCCTGGCAGTGGCTTGCCACCAAGAAACACCGCCGCCAATGGCAACAGCACTAAGGCCAGCACCATCGCCAAATCCTCGACCAGCAGCCAGCCTACCGCAATACGACCATTAACCGAATCTAGCAGCCCACGTGCCTCTAATGCCCGTAGCAGCACGACTGTACTCGCGACGGATAAACATAGGCCAAACACAAAACCAGAGCCGAGCGGCCAGCCCCACGAGTAACTGACGGCCATGCCGAGCAACGTGGCCACCGACATCTGTACGATGGCACCTGGAATCGCAATCTTGCGCACGGCCTTGAGGTCGGCAATCGAAAAATGCATCCCGACACCAAACATCAAAAACATCACGCCCAACTCAGCCAACTGATTGGCGAGGGTAATATCCGCCACTACACCCGGTGTATTGGGGCTAATCACAATCCCCGCGACCAAGTAGCCGACCAGTGGTGGCAGTCGTAAGCGTGAGGCTAAATAACCAAATACCAGCGCAAGGCCAAAGCCCAGCGCGAGCAGGACAATCAGGTCAACGTCGTGTGGCACGCAGTGCTCCTTAAAGGCTCAATCATTCATCGGTGAGGGCGGATGTTACTGTATGGTGATCGGGATTATCCACATGATCTGGCAAGATTTATGCCAGTCAGTATAACGGTCTAGCTGGAAAAAAATAAAAAAATATAACCAAATGAATTTAGAGCAAAAAAAAACGATCCATTGAGGATCGTTTTTTTTGGCAAAACCAATTACTTGATTTTGGCTTCTTTAAACACAACGTGCTGACGGATCACGGGATCAAATTTTTTGATTTCCATTTTCTCAGGCTTGGTGCGCTTGTTTTTGGTCGTGGTATAGAAATAACCAGTACCGGCGCTCGAAACGAGGCGAATCTTGTCACGCATGGCTCAAGCTCCTTAGACTTTTTGACCTTGGGCACGTAGGTCGCTAATGACCTTGTCGATACCCAGTTTGTCGATGATACGCATTCCTTTACAGGTCAGACGTAGGCGTACAAAACGCTTTTCGCTTTCCATCCAGAAACGATGATAGTGCAGGTTCGGCTCGAACCGGCGCTTGGTTTTGTTATTGGCGTGCGACACGTTGTTGCCAACGAGTGGACGCTTGCCGGTAACTTGGCAAACCTTGGACATGGTGAACTCCACTGAGACGGTCTTGATCATTCACAAAACCGACTACAACAAAAAAGTGCATTGATTAAAATCAAGGGGCGTTTTATACCAGAAAAACCGAGCCTGAACAAGTCTAAATCGCAACAGACTTCGGTGAAGTCAAGCAATTAACGGATCACTGCCTTGAAGATGACTTTATGAAGCGGTTTATTAAATGGCGGTAAAATCATCCGCAGGGCATAAAAACGGGGCTTGGCCATCACTGAGCGGGCATGACTCATGGTCAAAAATCCCTCATGGCCGTGGTATTTGCCCATACCTGATGCACCAACCCCACCAAACGGCAGGTCGTCTTGTGCGACGTGGGTAATCACTGCATTCACGCCTAAGTGCCCCGAATGTGTCTTGCGTGACAAATATTCTGCACGCTGCTCATCATAATCAAAATAGTACAGTGCGAGTGGGCGTGGCCGATCATTAATATATTCAATGGCTTGTTCGATGTCGTCATATTCATGAATCACAAACAATGGCCCAAACAGCTCTTCTTGGCAGACCAGCATCTCTTGGGTGACGTTAGTAATCAGTGTTGGCGCGATTTTGCGCGTGCCATCCAGATTTTCACCAGCGGGATTGATTTCAATTATTTCTGCACCGAGTTCACGTGCATCGTCTAGATAACGCTGTAAACGACTGTACTGCTTATCATTCACGATACTGGTGTAATCAGGATTGTCACGCAGGGTCGGGTAGGTGCGGCCGATCATATGGCGCATTTGTGCAACAAAGGCTTTGGTTTTACCTTTGGGCAAAAACACATAATCTGGTGCCACACACGTTTGCCCTGCATTCCACAGTTTACCAAAGGTCAGCCGTTCCGCCACGTCTTGCAGCGGTGCGGAGCTGTGCACCAGCACGGGAGATTTACCACCGAGCTCAAGCAGTACTGGCACGAGGTTTTCGGCGGCGGCAGCCATCACGGTTTTACCGACACTCGTTGAACCTGTAAAGGTAATTTGATCAAACGGCAAACGGCAAAACCCGTCTGAAATTGCTCCACCGCCATTGATGACGCTAACAATTTCGGCAGGAAATACTTCTGCCAAGGCTCGTTCAATCACTTTGCCAAAGCGTGGTGAGGCGCTGGAGATTTTTAGCATGGCGTGGTTGCCCGCTGCCAACGCACAAATCAGTGGGCCGACGGAGAGAAGCAATGGGTAGTTCCACGGCGCCATGATACCAATCACGCCGAGTGGCTGATATTGCACCCAGCCTTTGGCTGGCTTGTGCATGGTACTGATGTGGCGCTTGGAATTTTTCATCCATTTACTGAGATTTTTGCTGTTGTAGCTGATGTGGTCGAGACAGGTCATGATCTCGCCGATTTTGGTTTCGTGAACCGAGCGGTTACCGAAATCATCACTAATGGCTTGGCAGATTTCCTCTTGGTATTTGACCAAGGTTTTACGTAAGCGTGCGAGTCGCTCTAGCCGTTCAGGTAGGGTTGCGGCTGGATTCTGCCGGTAAGCGGTTTTTTGTACGGCGAGCACATCGTGCATCCGTTGGATTTCTGGCGGTAGACTGGTTTCGGCGGCTTGAAAAACGCTGTTCATATCAGCTCATCATCGGTTCGGTCAACGTTACATTTATTTTTAGAGTAAATGCTCTAAGTTGTCAACTTGTTTTACGTTTAATAGACTGTAGGATAATGTGGTCTTTAGAGCATAGAGTGCGGGCCTCATGAAAAATCCCATGAAAACACGCGATCGAATTTTGTATACCAGCTTGCAGTTGTTTAATGAGCGTGGTGAGCGGGCAGTGACGACTAACCACATCGCAGCAGAGCTAGCGATTAGTCCGGGCAATCTGTACTATCATTTTCGCAATAAAACCGAGATTATCAGTGAGCTACTAGAGCAGTATCAGCATGATATTTTAGAGCTTTTGGTGGTTCCCACGGATCGGCCATTAAGCACAGCGGACAAGCTAAATTATTTTCATGCGTTAAGTAGTCAGTTTTGGCGTTTTCGATTTTTGCATCGGGATATTCATCATTTGATCGAAGCAAGTGATGATTTGCGCAAGCGTTATCCGATTTTTTCGCGCCAAGTCATGCGCCATGGGCGAGCAATTTATGAGGGGTTTGTTGCCGCAGGGCTGATGCATGCGACTCGGCCTGAGATTGAGGCGTTGATTATTAATGTCTGGATTGTGCTGACCAACTGGTCGAACTTTTTATTTATGTCGGGGCATCTGTCGCGTGTAGACCATATGGATGAGCGTTTGCTTAAGCAAGGCTTACGGCAAATGGTTTTTTTAGAGGGGCCTTATCTCACCCCTGAAGGCCGTGCGGTGTATGATCAACTGCTTGATACGTATGGAGAAGCGAATTGGTTTGATGATTGAGTCTGGCTGATTGCGGCGGCATAAACTTTATGTTCGCTAGATTGCCAATTTGGGTTAAGTCAAGTAAAGTCTGGTAAGGCTCGGCGGCACATGCGCCGCACAAAGGATTCAATTTTTAACACTGGGTTTTTGAGGTCATAACAATCATGGATTTTAGTACTGATTTGGGACAAACAACGAAACTTGGCGCACGACTGACGGTATTGGCGATGGCTGTCGCACTGTCTGCTTGTGGCGGTGGTGGTGCTTCGGATGCAGTTAAGCCAGTCAGTAATGGTGGTCCAACCACCGTGCAAAAAATAGCCAATCTAACGACGGTGTTTGAGTTTTCAGATGAGGTAAAGGTATTTAGCATTAACGGTAGTCGCTTGAAAATTGATGTTCGAGTGCTAGATTTATCGACCAGTTCAAGTGTGGCTGGACGGGCGGTGTCTCTGGGCTTTACCAATGCAATCGCCAAAGGCGTGTCAGTCATTGGTAGTCATACTGGATTTACCAATGAAGAAGGTGTCGCATCATTTGAGCTGATATTGCAGCCGAGTACAGCTGCTAACCGAGCTGATTTGTTAAATAATGGCATCGATATCTCAGCAGTGGCAACAGATGCAGCCGGTCGTTTTTCGATCCCGCAAGTACAACGTATTGCAGTGCGCGACACCAGTAGTGGTGAAGTTGAACAAAACCTGAATTTAAGTTTAAAACCAACACGGCCATCATTACAGGTGACCGGTGGTGTGTTTACCCTCAGTGCGGTCGTCACCAATGATATTGGTGGCAGTATCGAGGGGCAGGAAGTACAGCTGGCGATTCCAAATGCCATCACCAAGGGTGTGCGTATTTTAGGTTCTTCTTCGGTGATGACCAACAATTTAGGGGTTGCAGACTTCCAAATCCAATTTGAGCCAACTGCCACGACGGATCTGAATGCATTGCTCGCATCAGGCATCGTGATGGGTGCGTCATTGGTCAAGATCGTCCCTGCGGTGTCTCAGGCGTTTACCATGCCAGTGGTGACCGCTGCATCGAGTGATTTGGGCATCTTGGTCACGCAATCGAGCCCCAGTATTCTCACCGGCGGTGGTAACAGCACCCTGTCGTTTCGGGTGACTGATGCACTCGGCGGCGTGATTGCGGGTCAGCAAGTGCGTTTAGAGATTTTAAATCGTAATTTGGCGGGTGCGACCTTTACGACTGGATCAGTAATTACCACTGATGAGCAAGGCTTGGCAACCACCACGCTTGAAGTCGATGCAGGCACGACAAAGCTTGATTACAAGTTTGATCGTGATGTGGTGGTACGCGCCACCATATTGGATACGCAAGGACGTGCGTTGGGCTCTCAAGATGTCACGATTCCGGTGACTGGCACTCAGGTGAATGTCACAGCAAATCAGACCGTGGTGCGGGTTGGCGAGCCAGTCACGGTGACTGTCAATGTGCGTGACGGCCGCAATTCGCCGATTGTCAACAGTCGCATTCAGTTATTGGATGGTGCGGGTAATGCGATTGCACACTCACCGATCAACAGCAATACCGAAGGCCGTGCGGTGATTGTATTGGGTGCAAATCTGCTGACCCCAAGCGCCAATGGCGAGGTCAGCATTACTGCACGCGCATCGGGTACAACCGCTGGCGTACAACAAGAGTCTGTCACTCCGCTGGTGCTTGGTACCAGCACTCAGGATTTCAGCTTTGTGGATGCTA
>JBBKWW010000045.1:0-12479 GCA_037969155.1 Moraxellaceae bacterium | reverse complement strand
AATACGGGTGTGAAAGAGCTGCGTGAACTGATTGCACAGGGTGGTGATTTATTGCCGCCTGTGGTGTTTATTGATGAAATTCATCGCTTTAATAAAGGCCAGCAAGATGCACTGCTGGCCGCCGTAGAAAAAGGCCAGATGACCCTGATTGGTGCCACCACTGAAAATCCGTCGTTTGAGGTCAATCACGCGCTGCTGTCACGCTGTCAGGTGTACACGTTGCAGCCGCTCAGTCGTGACGAATTAATGGCAGTGTTAGCGCGTGCGCTGCACGTGGATTCAGTCTTAAAACATCGTCAGATCACACTGAGCGAAGTTGATGCTCTGATTCAGTTGTCGGGCGGCGATGCACGTAAATTATTAAATTTACTTGAATTAACTGTTGATACTCAGCCCGAGGATCAGCCGGTTCAGATCACCAATGATCTGGTGCTACACAGTGCGCAGCAAAACGTCGTGCGCTATGACAAGTCAGGTGATCAGCATTACGATATTGTGTCGGCGTTTATCAAGTCGCTACGCGGCAGCGATCCCGATGCGGCGTTATATTGGATGGCACGGATGATCAAAGGCGGCGAAGATCCAGTGTTTATTGCCCGACGCATGCTGATTTTAGCCAGTGAAGATATCGGCAATGCCAATCCTAATGCGCTGTTGCTGGCGGGTGAGTGCTTTCGAGCGGTGCAGGCCATTGGTTATCCAGAGTGTCGGATTGTATTGGGACAAACCGCCGTGTATCTAGCGACCAGTGCCAAAAGCAACAGCACTTACAAGGCGATTAACGCGGCACTCGCGCTGGCCGAAAAAACCGCGCATTTGCCAGTGCCACTGCACCTACGCAATGCACCGACTGAATTGATGACGCAGCAAGGCCATGCCGCAGGCTATCAATACGCACATGATTTTCCGAACCATTTTGTGCCGCAGGACTATTTACCTCCCGAGCTAAAAGGCAAGCTGTTATATCAGCCTGCTGACAATGCCCGTGAGCGTGAAACTGCACGCGCACAGGCCGAGCGCTGGGGACGGCGTTAAGCGTTGGGTGTTGTCAACTGGATCGACTGCGTGTGTCGTATAAAACTGGCGATTTCCTCTAGGGCATCTTCAGCATCGGCGATCAGTCGATTAAACATCTGAAAGTTATGCCACATGCCGTGATACAGGTGACACGTTGCTGACCCCCCCACGGCTTGGATGCGCTGTGCCAATTGTATTGCATCATCACATATGATTTCTTCGCTACCTGCCTGAATCAGTAGCGGTGGTAAGTCCTGCAATCGTGCAAACAGTGGCGACACACGCGGGTCATTGGCGGCGATTTTGCCACGATAGGCATCTGCACCACGCCGTAGAGCATGTGCGGTAACCATTGGGTCGCGTTTGGCATTGGCCGCCACGGATGGTAGAGATAAGGTCAGATCAACAAACGGTGACAGCATAATCAGACCGGCAGGCAGTGGTAGATTTTGATCGCGCAGCGCAATGGCTAGGCTTAAAATATGCGCACAACCGCCTGAGTCACCACCCAAAAAAATCTGTTCCGGCATCCAACCTTGACCCAGTAGCGCGTGATAAGCCATCAAGCTATCGTCTAGCGCAGCCGGATAAGCATGCTCAGGTGCACGTCGATAGTCCAGCATATACACCGCCGCGTGACAGCGCGCTGCCAGTTCGGTTGCCATCGCGTGATGGGTGTTTGATGAGCCTGCAAAAAAAGCCCCACCGTGTAAGTGCAAGATTACTCGCTTCGCTGTTTGTTTAGGCGTGACACACATTGCATCGACTGAGGCCAGTTTGATGTGCTTGGCCTGAATATCCTGCCGTGCTAAAAACAGTTTTGCACCCAGTTCCATCGTGGCACGTAGCGTGGTCAGCGGCAGAGGTAAGCGACTACCGAGCTTAAAGGTACTGCGTAAGCTGATTTTAACCAGTGAGCGGGCGATCAATTGTGGTGGATGCATTGGCGTTTTCCTTGGGATTTTTAGGCTTTACGGCGAGACTCGATAATCCTGTAGGTTAAACTGACTCAGCTTGCGGCGCATGTGCAGTGTCGTCCATGGCCAGACCGTGCTATTACGGCCATTTGTATCAATAAAATAACTATGACAGCCACCTTTATTCCAGACGGTGTTTTCCAGTGCTGCTTGCACGCGAGTATTAAATTCAGCAGTCTTGCTTGGGTCTGGCTCAATGGTCTGAATGTCTTGAGCGCGGGCTTGCTTGAGGGCATCAATGATATAGGCCAGTTGCGCCTCAATAATCAGAAATGCGGATGAACTGACCGCGATATTTGGCCCAAACATCAAAAAACCATTTGGACAACCTTCGATCATCGTCCCCATATAGCCTTCAGGACTGCCTTGCCAAACTTCGGCCATGCTACGTCCATCGCGGTTATACACTCGCTTGGCAATCGGTGGTTCAGCAATCTCAAAGCCAGTACCCAAGATAATCACATCGACATCATGTCGGGAACCATCTGCCGCTGTCAGCGTATTGCCTTGTACGGATTGCAGGCCATGCGCGACGACGTTGACATTTGATTGTGCCAATGCCGGATACCACTCGTTCGATTGCAGAACCCGCTTACAGCCAATGGTGTAATTCGGTGTTAGGTTGCTGCGTAGCTCAGCATCTTTGATACTACGGGTCATGTTAAAGCGCGCCAAACGCTGAAACTGCTGCATTGCAGCCACGCTTTGCATGCTACCGTTGAGCGTCTCAAAAATCCCATAGACCGAGCCGCGTAACATCAGTTGTGTGAGTGGTAAGTGCTTAAATATCCACTGAATTGGCCGAGGTAGGTTCTGATCAACTTTAGGTAAAACCCAATGCGGTGTACGCTGAAACACTGTGAGCTGGGCGACTTTAGGCTGGATCTGTGGCACAAATTGAATCGCTGATGCACCCGTACCAATCACCGCCACTCGTTTGCCCGTCAAATCGATATCATGCCGCCAGCGGGAAGAGTGAAAAATTTCTCCCGTAAATTGATCCAGTCCCTGTATCTGCGGAAACACGGGCTCATGCATGGGGCCACAGGCGAAGATGGCAAATTTTGCGCGAAACTCACCTTGATGGGTTTCAATCCGCCAGCAAGCATCTACATCTGACCAGCGAGCAGCCAAAGCTTCATGCTGAAGGCGTACATATGCTTGAATCTGGTAACGATCTGCCACATCGTGTAGATAACGTTTGATTTCGGCTTGTCCCGCAAACATTCGACTCCATGCTGGATTCGGCGCAAATGAATACGAATACAAGGCTGATGGGACATCACAGGCACAACCAGGGTAGGTATTTTCTCGCCATACACCACCGAGCTCACTGGCCTTTTCGAGTAATAAAAAATTGCTAAAACCAGCCTCTTTGAGCTTGATGGCTGCGCCGATTCCCGCAAAACCACCACCTAAAACAATGACATCAAGTACTTGATCGGTTGCTTGCTGATGATGCGATAGTGCCATGTGCTGATCCTCAGGCGGCGTGCCATATACTTATTAAAGAATAAGATGTCATTTTCGGAATGAATTGTCAATATTAGAATTAATCGTCTTTTTTGGCAGAATCAAGTATGATGCCAGCATGAAAAACACTGCATTATCATCGCGTGCCGAGCGCAATCGCCAACAACTGCGTGCTGAGATCGTGGAAGCCGCTTTTGTTGAGTTTTCCGAACGAGGCTATCATCAGACGGCAATCGCAGATATTGCCCAACGTCTGGGGATTGGTCACGGCACGTTTTATCGATATTTTGAAAATAAACGCGATATTTTGGAACATGTCATTGTTGATACCATGAGTGAAATCAGCGCCTTGCTGGCAGCCGAAAATGCGCCTTCAGCGGTGACAACGTTGGCTGACTATGAGGCGCAGTGTCAGCGGATTTCGGCACGGTTTCGCGAGTTTGCTGCGGCCAATCCACGCGCCTTGCGACTGGTATTGTTTGAAGCGACGTCGATTGACCCAGAGATGACTCAGCGAATTTTTAATTTGCTAGATATGAGTGGTCTGATCACGGCGAGCTATTTGACCAATGGGGTAAAACGTGGCTTTTTTCGTGCTGATTTAGATGCTGAACACACAGGTCATGCCATTGTTGGCATGATCATGGCGGGCGCAATGCGATTTTTATCCAATCCGACCGACACAGCCGCTTTACAGCACTATGGCGATGCGATTGTGGCGTTGTTGACGTCTGGTATGGCTGCGCATAAATCTTAATCAGCCTTCATTTGTAATCGTTAACCACGCTAATCATCTTGCTGCTTTTCTGACAACTGTTATTGTCAGTTTGTATGCTTTATGCGAATCGACTGCGCTATGATCGAAGGATCATCAGGGTTTACGCTTGGATATTGCAATGAGCGCTATTTTTCATCTCAAAAAAATTAACCTGCATGATGGTCAACAGATGCCTGTCTTGGTGGTTGGTCGTGGGCAATCGGTGATCATGTTGCATGGTTTTGGTATGGATGCGGCGTTATGGTTGCCATTTATTTTGCCATTTATCGGACAGTATCAATTTTATTTGCCGTACCTGCGAGGCTTTGGTCTAGCCAGTCGAGTCCAACCATCGCAGCCTGATTTTATTGAAGATTATGTGTTAGATGTTGCTGCCATGCGTCAACAATTGGGATTGGATCAGGTCATTATTGCTGGTGTTTCGATGGGTGCACTACTCAGCTTAAAGCTACATGCGGCGGGGCAGTTTGTTGGAGTGTTACGTTATTTGCATATTGATCAGTCGCCGGTGGTTCCCCACAAGCCGGACTGGTCGCATGGCGTATTCGGTGAGCGACAAACTCAGACGTTTGCGCAGTTTCAGGGCTTAATTGCACGGGCGCAGCCTTATTTGCATTTGTCACATACACAGATTCCGGCTGAGTTTAAACATGATTTACTGCAAAGTTTGGCTGATTTTGTCAACGAAACGGTGCATTCGCGCACACAGCGGCGGTTGTTAAAGCCACTGTCACGCTTTCCGCAGTTGATGCAGTACGCAATGCCGATGCAGGGTTGGTCGACCTTGATTCATGGTATGCAGGCGTATATCGAGCAGGGCTATGATTTGCGCGACACGCTGGCGGATATGCAGATTCCGGTGACGGTGTTTAGTGGTGCGCGCTCGCGGCTGTATGCGGTCGAAGGGCAGACGCAGTTTACCCAGATGCTGCCGAATGCCCGACAGGTGATTTTTGCACAGTCAGGCCATATGCCGATGCTCGATCAGCCGTTGATGTTTGTGCGGGAGTTTGGGCGGTTTTTAAGGGGATAGTTTAAATTTTACAGGCATAAAAAACCCTAATGCCTTGCAGCACTAGGGTTTTTGGTCTGTTTCGTGTGGCTTTAAAACAGTATTTGGCGGTGAGAGAGGGATTCGAACCCTCGATACGGGTTAACGTATACACACTTTCCAGGCGTGCGCCTTCAGCCACTCGGCCACCTCACCAAGGTCGATGATTCTAAGGTAAAGCCGCTGAATTTGCAAAAGAGATTTTGCCTAGCTGATTTTGTCCAACAAGATCGGCTGTGAATATGTCTATCCGATTCAGATCAGTGCTAACATCGTGCCGATCATGCTGGCCTAGATCTCATCGTTATGCAAACAACTCAACGCTCCTCACTGGCCGTCCTCACGCTAGGCGCCATCGGTGTGGTGTTTGGTGATATTGGCACGAGTCCGCTATACGCCTTAAAAGAAAGCTTTCACGCTGCCCATGGTTTACCGATCATCATCGAAAATGTATTGGGTATTTTGTCGATGATTTTTTGGTCACTGATGTTGGTGGTTTCGCTCAAGTATGTTGCGGTCATCATGCGCGCGCACAATAACGGTGAAGGCGGCATCATGGCCTTGCTCGCGCTGAATATGCGCAATCAGCAGATCAGTCCCCGCAAAAAAATGCTGGTGGTCACCGTTGGGCTCTTTGGAGCAGCCTTATTCTTGGGTGACGGTATGATTACGCCCGCCATCTCCGTGTTATCGGCAGTGGAAGGGCTGAAGGTCGCAACACCGATTTTTGAGCCGTATATTGTGCCGATTGCCATTGGCTTCATTATCGCGCTGTTTTTGATTCAACGGCGCGGTACGGCATCAATGGGGCGATTTTTTGGCCCGATTACCTTGATTTGGTTTTTAGCACTGGGCGTGCTGGGGATTTTAAGTATCGTCAAAAACCCTGAAGTGCTGGCCATGGTCAATCCATACTGGGCTGCGTGGTTTGTGTGGCAGCATCCGTTGGCGGCGTTTTTTATCATGGGTGCGGTGGTGCTGACCATTACGGGCGGCGAGGCGTTGTATGCCGATATGGGGCATTTTGGCCGTAATCCGATTCAGTTGGCATGGTTCTTTTTGGCGCTGCCATGTTTGTTGCTGAATTATGCGGGTCAAGGTGCCTTGTTATTGCGTAATCCTGCTGCGGTCGAGAATCCATTTTTTCTGCTGGTTCCTGAGTTTGCCCTGTATCCGATGATTGCCTTGGCGACCATGGCAACCGTGATTGCATCACAAGCGGTGATTTCTGGGGTGTTTTCGATTGCTCGCCAAGCGATGCAATTGGGTTATTTGCCCCGCATGACCGTACGCCATACTTCTGAGTCTGAGATGGGTCAGATTTATATTCCATTTTTGAATTGGCTGTTGCTGGGCGCGGTATTGGCTTTGGTGTTGCTGTTTCAGTCGAGCTCTAATCTGGCGGCTGCATATGGCATTGCGGTCACCATGACCATGATTTGTGACACGATTTTGGTCGGATTGGTCATGTATGGGGTGTGGAAATGGTCGATGCTACGAGTCTTGCTGGTGGTGATTCCATTTCTAATTTTGGACATCTTGTTCTTTAGCGCCACGTCGCTGAAGTTTTTTGCGGGCGGCTGGGTGCCGATCTTAATTGGGGTGATTGCTTTTACCCTGATGATCACGTGGAAGCGTGGTCGAGAGCTACTGTTTGAGCGCCTCGAAAAAGATACGCTGCCGCTAGAGTTGTTTATTAATAGTATTGGTAATAGTGCGCATGTGGTGTCAGGTACTGCGGTGTTTATGGTGAGTACGCAAAAAGTCGTGCCACATGCGTTACTGCATAATTTAAAGCATAATAAAGTATTGCATGAGCGTAATGTGTTGATGACTTTGGTCACGCAAGACGTGCCGTATAGTGCTGCCGATCAGCGTTTTGAGATTGAGCAGTTGAGTCCGTATTTTTGGCGGGTGGTGATTAATTACGGTTTTAAAGAGCAGCCACATGTGCCGAATGCGTTGCAGTGGGCTTTTGCATCGGTTGAGCAGCCGATTGAGATGATGAATACCAGCTTTTTTGTGTCGCGTGAGCGCATTTTTTCGACTGAAGCGGGTGGCATGGCGCGGTGGCGTGAAAAGTTGTTTATTGCGATGTCACGTAATACGGGTTCAGTGACTGACTTTTTTCAGATTCCAGCCAATCGCGTCGTAGAGATGGGCAGTCAGGTCGAGATTTGAGGATTTAGCGTTTTTTACGCGGTGACGTTGCTGCCAGTTTTGGTGCTTCGTCTTCGGGGTGTAGCGGTAGGCTGACCGTGACTTCCAGACCACCATCGGGATGATTGCGTAGGTCTACCGTGCCGCCATGTAGTTCGGTGATCCGCTTCACAATGGCGAGTCCCAAGCCGCTGCCTTGCGTACTACGCGCGGCATCACCACGTACAAACGGCTGCATCAGATCATTGACCTGTTCCGCTTTAATGCCTTGCCCAGCATCACGCACGGTAATCACGATCTTGCCGCCAATTAAACTGGCGGCGAGATATAGCGGCTCTGCGCCGTAGCGCCGTGCATTATTGATTAAATTACTGATCATGCGCTTGATCGACAAGCTGCGAATCTGGATTTTTGGTAAAGATTGCGGCTGATAGATGATCTTAAGGGGTTTATATTGAATGATGAGTTCTTGTAAAATTTGATTGATATCAGTTGCTTGTATCTGTTCATCAGAGCCGTCTTTCATGTAGGAGATAAACTGCTCCAAAATCGCATCCATATCATCCACGTCATATACCAAGCCTTCACGCAGGTTTTCGTCTGGCATCAGTTCAGCGGTCAAGCGCATCCGAGTCAACGGCGTACGCAGATCATGCGAAATCCCTGCGAGCATGATCATGCGCTCTTGTGCGGCCTGTTGTAGGGTGGCGATCATGTGATTAAAGGCGGCATTGACTTGGCGAATCTCAATCGGTCCAGTATCGGTTTTGAGATTAGGGGCTAAGCCTTTGCGGCTGTATTGCTGTGCTGCGGCCTGTAAACGTGCCAATGGCCGATTGATTTGGCGGACTAAAATCAACGTAATAATCAGCGTAATAAAGGGTACACCGAGTAGCCATGCCAAGATCAACTCTAGACTGTATTCGCCATAAAAATGCAGCGGTTCACGTACCCAGACATTGCCGAGGGCAGGATAGTGTAGCCAGAGTTCGGGTGATGGTTTGAACTTAAAATAGACGGTCACATCCTCACCGAGCTCGCGTCTAAGCTCTTTTTCTAAGGTGTTGGTGAAGAAATCAGCAATAAATTTATCGCGTGGATCTGGAAAGTCCTCGGGATTACGCACCATCTGTACGCCGATACTGTTCAAGATCCAATCGTGTAAGCTGAGCGCAAATGGGTCGATATCCATCTGTAGCTCTGCTTCGTGTAACAAGTCGAGTTCGACTGCTAAATAGCGTGCGTGTTGCCGCAGCTCTGGCAAATACAAGGTTTGCCAGAAAAAAGTCAATGACATCAGGAGGCTGAATAGACTAACGCCAGATACCAACAAGGTGGTACGCCACGCAGTCGAGCGCGGTTTAGCTTTAGTAAACAGCCGCTTGATACGAGGCTGCGTTGACTCAACAGGTGTGGGCAATTATTCGGCACCATCCGGCACAAACACATAGCCCACACCCCAAACGGTCTGGATATAGCGGGCGCGAGCAGGATTATCTTCGACCAGTCGGCGCAGGCGTGACACCTGTACGTCGATAGAGCGCTCCATCGCACCCCATTCGCGGCCGCGTGCAAGATTCATCAGCTTATCGCGGGTCAGCGGTTCCCGTGGATGTTGCACCAAGGCTTTAAGCACTGCAAATTCGCCCGTGGTCAGGGTCACCACTTGGCCTTCGCGGGTGAGGGTACGGGTCGACAGATCCAGCGACCACGACCCAAAACTGACCACTTCGATGTTTTGACTGGGTGCGCCTGGGATTTCACGCACTTGGCGACGCAAGACGGCGCGAATTCTGGCCAGTAATTCGTTAGGATTAAAGGGCTTGGCTAAATAGTCATCTGCACCGGCTTCTAAGCCTGCAATCCGATCTGAGTCACTACCACGAGCGGTCAGCATGATGATTGGTGTGTCGATATTTTGATTGCGCAGTCGTCGGCAGATACTGATGCCGTCTTCAACAGGTAGCATAAAATCTAGTACAATCAATGAGAATAGCTCACGCTGCATCAGACGATCCATCTGTGTGCCATCGTGTGCGGTTTTGACGATAAACCCCTTATCCTCTAAAAAACGCTGCAACAGCGTGCGTAGGCGGACATCATCATCCACCACCAAAATACGCTCAAGACGGTCAGTCTGAGGACGGGGGTTGCTATCCTCTGCAGGGACGGTCAGCGTCATGGAGTTCTCCCTTTTTCGGCATTGGCCGAGGCAATAACAAACAGCATAAAGATAAGCATGTGATATGACAACATGGCTGTAATATCAATCGACTTCAAGCATTTGATACCAAACCAGTACAGGGTCATGCACAGGGTAGCTCGGCCTATTATGCTCAAGCTTAACAGGCCATAGCACAGCTATTATGGTGATTCTGAAAAAAAATCAAGTCACATCGGCAAGATCGTAGCACTTGGTCATATGCAGTAGCCGATTGCGCCCGTATAATCGACGCTTTATTGACCTTGACCGGAAGTTTCGCGCATGACCGAACTGGCCCAGCAATTAGCAAGCGAACTGGCCGTTCGCTCCGCACAGATCGAAGCTGCTATTCGACTGATGGATGACGGCGCCAGCGTGCCGTTTATTGCCCGCTATCGCAAAGAAGCCACCGACGGCCTCGACGACAGCCAACTGCGTAAGCTCGAAGCGCGTTTGACCTACCTACGTGATCTCAATGAGCGTCGTGGTCGGATCATCGAGTCGATTCGTGGCCAAGATCGTTTGACACCAGATTTATTGAATCGTTTAAACGCTACCGAGAGCAAAACTGCGCTAGAAGATTTGTACCTGCCATATCGCCCCAAAAAAACCAGCAAAGCCAGTCTGGCACGTGATGCAGGTTTAGCGCCATTGGCGCAGCGTATTCTGACTGAGGCGATTGATCCAGCCAGCGCACTCGAGGGCTTTAGTCACGAGAGTTATCCTGAGTTAGACAGTCAGCTTGAGGCCATTCAGCACCTAATCATCGACGAATGGGCAACCCATGCCGATTTAGTTGATGTATTACGGACGCATTTTGCCAAAGAGTCAGTTTTGAAAAGCCGTTTGGCAGGGGAAGAAAAGCGGGAAGTCGGCAAAAAATTCCGTGATTACTTCGAGGCACAAGAGCCTTTGCATAAAGTGGCATCGCATCGATTGTTGGCGATGTTACGCGGTCGCCAAGAAAATGTATTGACGCTCAAAGTCGATGGTGATGATGTGCCACGCTTGGCTGAGGTATTTGATCACTTTAAATTGAGTGCGATTGAGCCAGAAAGCCGCCGTGAATTGCTGCAAAAAACCGCGCAGTTGTTGTGGCTCGGTAAGCTGCGCCCGCATCTGGAGCATTCGCTACTGACCGAAAAGCGTTTGGCCGCTGAAGCTGAAGCGATTGTGGTGTTTGCTGAAAATCTACGCCATTTATTACTGTCTGCCCCTGCGGGTGGTCGTCGTACCTTAGGCGTGGATCCAGGCTTAAAGCATGGCGTGAAACTGGCCGTGGTTGACGAGTCAGGCAACGTCTTGGCGCATTCGGTGGTGTATCCTTTTGCACCCAAAAACGACCGTGCTGCGGCTTTGATTGAGCTAGAAAAGCTGTGTCGTGAGCATCAGGTCGAGCTGGTGGCGATTGGCAATGGCACCGCGAGTCGTGAAAGCGATGCCCTGATTGCGGAGCTGAGCAAACAGCATGCCGACCTGAACCTGACACGTATTACCGTCAGTGAAGCAGGTGCTTCGGTGTATTCAGCCAGCGAATTAGCCAGCCAAGAGCTTGCCGAACTGGACGTATCGATCCGAGGTGCGGTGTCGATTGCTCGCCGTTTGCAAGATCCACTGGCAGAATTGGTTAAAATTGATCCGAAGTCCATCGGTGTTGGTCAATATCAACACGATGTCAATCAAAGCAATCTGGCGCGTATGTTGGATGCTGTGGTCGAAGATGCCGTGAATGCGGTCGGTGTCGATGTGAATACCGCGTCTGTCGCATTATTAGCACGGATTGCCGGTCTGAACAGCAATGTGGCACAGCAAATCGTCGATTATCGTCGTGAGCATGGCAGCTTTGCCGATCGTGAGCAGCTCAAAAATGTGCCCCGACTCGGTGCGCGGACATTTGAGCAAGCCGCTGGTTTCTTGCGCGTGGCCCATTCCAGCCAACCGCTGGATGCCTCTGCGGTACACCCTGAAGCTTATCCACTGGTCGAAAAAATCCTGGCCTCGGCTGGGCTGACCTTGACCGATGTGATGGGCAAAGAGGGGACGTTGGCTGCTGTTGAGGCCAGCCAGTTTGTCGATACGCAGTTCGGGTTGCCGACGGTACAAGACGTGCTACAAGAGCTGGAAAAACCTGCGCGTGATCCACGGCCTGAGTTTAAAACTGTACAATTCCGTGAGGATATTCAGCAGATTAGCGACTTGAGCGAAGGGTTGGTTCTGGAAGGTGTGGTCACTAACGTCACCAATTTTGGCGCGTTTATCGACATTGGTGTGCATCAAGACGGTCTGGTGCATGTGTCAGAGCTGTCTAATGGCTTCGTGGATGATCCACAAAACGTGGTCAAACCGAACCAAATTGTTAAGGTTCGGGTGATCGGTGTCGATGCTGAGCGTAAACGCATCAGCCTGTCATTACGGCTACAACCCGCCGAAAAACCAGAGCGTGGCACTCGTTCTGCGCGTAAGCCGGAAGCCAGTAATCATGAGCCGCGTGCAGCACGTCCGCCGCGTCGTACCGATCGCCCACAAGGCGACCGACCCGCCAAACCAAGGCAGGAGCGTTCACAGACAGAGCGTCGTCCAGAGCGTACCGAAAAGCCGCGTGAAGAAAAGCTCGGTTCACTCGGCGCATTATTGCAACAAGCGGGTGTTAAAAAATCAGGCGGTTAATCGCCCGCAATCCTCCTAGTGCCGTTAAAACGGCGCTGGGAGGATTGGCTATTTAGCGCTAAAAACCGGAAAAATCGTCGAAAAGGCAGGTGCTGCACTTTCGACGCGGTTGCGGCCATGTCGTTTGGCACGCGCAAGCGCATCTTGTAGACG
>JBBKWW010000044.1:0-8662 GCA_037969155.1 Moraxellaceae bacterium | reverse complement strand
ACTTCTGTCTGGTACGCATGTGCTACGTTTACGCCCGCTAGGGTTGCCAATAGGGCAGATACAATCGCTAGTTTTTTCATGTTCGACACTCCAAAAAAACGCTTAAAACATTATTTGTTACATGTGTTCAGGTTATACGTCGATATGAGTGCTGTCAAATGTGCGAGAACGTTCTGGATACACTGTGTGTTTATTGTTTTTAGATATTTAAAACAATGAGTTATGCTTTTACTAAGTCTTGGTTAGTGCCTTTTTTTTCAAAAATAGGCACTTGGTGCTACAAAGCCAAGACAAATGTTACAAAATGATGATGAATCCGCTTGATCACTCAAAAACCAACAGCGAACTCGTCTAAGAGGACTGTTGCTCAGCCAATAAGCGCTGCATTTCAGCATGAAGCCATATCCGTAGCTGCTGCCGAATGGGGTCGAGCGCTTGCTCAATCAAATCGTCTGCCTCAAGCAAAAACCGTTTTTTGAGTGCCAATGGCAACGCTGAGGCCGTGGCTGGCTGGCTGGCGACGCGACTGGTGGCGATAAGGGGGGACTGCTGCTGGATTGCTTCAGCCATCACCTGCTCTAGAGACGGTAGTTTGGCTTGTTCGAGTTGCCATGTGGCAAAGTCTGTTTCAGGCTGCAAGAGCTGACAAATCCGTGTCAATTCGCTGAACACTTGCTGCCGAACGACTTCGGGTGCAGTGAGCCAGCGTTTTGAAAAATCTCGACCAAGTTCCAAGGCCATGTGTACGACTTCCTAGTAAGATCAAAAAAATAGTAGATTCAATGGGATCAGTGCATCAGTTGCCTAGACCTGATGGGTTTGCGGTGATAAACCCATGTGACGATACGCTTTAAAGCGCTGTCGCCCTAACTGTTTGGCGGACTCATCTGGGCCAATAATCTCGATGACTCGATCAAAACGCGTGGCATCTGCTGCATCATCGGCGAGATTTAAACAACAGCCCTTGAAACCCGTTGGTGGTTGCAGTACACCTAAGCATACGGGTGAGTGTAAGTCATCGATGGCGTGCGGAATAAAACTATCTGCTGCAAATGACCACAACAGCGCATCGAATCGCTCTAATTCGTCACGCCGACTAAAGCGCACAAACAAGGGTTGCTTGGCCACAATCGCGATGCGTTTACAGAGTCGACAGGCTAAGCTGGCAATCGACTGTTCAGTCGATTGCAGCACATAAAATACCACGTCAGTCATCAGTTAGGCAGTCGCACGTTGCCGTAAAAATTGCATCAACAGTGGTACAGGTCGCCCTGTTGCGCCTTTGCCTGCGCCCGAAATATGCGAGGTGCCTGCAATGTCCAAATGCGCCCAGCGGTAGTCTTTGGTGAACCGCGCCAGAAAACACGCCGCCGTCACTGCGCCAGCAGTTGGGCCACCGATATTGGCAATATCCGCAAACGGCGAATCCAGTAATTCCTGATAGTCGTCAAGTAACGGCATGCGCCAGACCCGATCATGCAGGGTTTGGCCCGCATCTAGTATTTCGGTCGCCAGTGCATCGTCTGTACTAAATAGGCCAGACAGCACTTTGCCCAACGCCACAATACACGCGCCAGTTAAGGTCGCAATATCAATCACCAGTTCGGGATGAAAGCGTTTGATATAGGTCAAGGTATCACACAAGACCAAGCGCCCTTCGGCATCGGTATTGAGGATTTCAACGGTTTGACCGGACAGCGAGGTGACGATGTCACCCGGCCGAGCAGCACGGCCAGAGGGCATGTTTTCGGCACAGGCCAATGCGCCCACGACATTAATGGGCAGTTTGGCGACACACAGGGCGCGGATCACGCCCATAACTGAGGCTGAACCTGACATGTCGAATTTCATTTCGTCCATGCCCGATGCGGGTTTGATCGAGATACCACCCGTATCAAAAGTGACACCTTTACCGACCAACACGACAGGCTTGCTGTCATCTGGTTTGCCTTTGTATTCCAGCGTGATCAGGCGGCCACCCCGCTCAGAGCCTTGTGACACTGCCAAAAAGCTATGCATGCCCAGTGTCCGCATTTGGTCTTCGTCTAAGACGGTGACGGTCAGCAGGTCTGGATATTGCGCCGCCAACTCGAGGGCTTGTTCGGCCATGTATTCTGGATGGCAGATGTTCGGCGGTTGGTTTGCAAGGTTGCGGGCAAGGCTTTGGCCACGATGCACGGCTTGGGTAAATTGTAATCCACTGGCCAGTTCTGCGGGCTGTGTGCTGTAGTAGCTTGCGCCTTTAAGTATGTTTTCAGTGGGCTTGCTCTTATACGTGCCGAATTGATAGCTGGCATTGGATAGGGCAAGACTAAACGTTTCAAAGCAATCGCGGGGCAGGCTATCCACAGCAATCAGTAAATGTGCGGTTTTTTGTGCAGTTGCTTTAAACAGTTGTGTGGCAAGGTTTTGCGCTTGGCCCTTTTTAAAGTCAGCACGCTTACCGATACCGATCAATAGAATCTGCTCAAAACTGTCGTCGGGTAGTGCATAAACGGCCAGCGTTTCGCCGAGTTTCGCTGTGAAATTGGCGCGTTTAATCTGTTGGTTCAGGGACTGCTGTAGTGCTGCACTCAGTTCAGCTTGCGTCACCTGTAGCGATTCGTTGTCTACCAGCAGGACGAGGGTTTCATGCCGATTCGGGGTGGTGATGAGCGTCTCTTGCAGGGTGATTTTCATTGGATCAGGCGCCTTGCGATCAATAATACGAATGCTTGGATTAAAACACTGTCTGAGCCACATGAACAGCCTGTTACGTGGTTGAGGTGTCTGACTAATGTGTAAGCGAATCGAATCGGGTAGACTAGTGTACTTTTTGTGCGCTGTGGTATTGCTGTGATCATTCGTCGCTATTTGATTCGTCAGGTTGCCAGTACCACGCTGGTGGTGACTGCGCTATTAACCCTGATCATGATCGGTGGTCGGCTGATCAAGTATTTTGGCATCGCAGCGCAAGGTCGCCTAGATGTCGGGGTGCTGCTGAGCATTGTTGCACTCAGGTTGCCTGAGTTTTTGGTGCTGATTTTACCGCTGGGATTTTTTGCGGGTTTGATGCTGGTGTTTGGGCGCTTGTATGTCGATCACGAGATGGCCGTTCTGAATAGCAGTGGCATGAGTCGCGAGCGCTTGGGCTGGATGTTGTGGCCTTTGGTGCTGCTGATGGTGCTGGCCGAGGCCAGTTTATCGTTGGTCGGTGCCTCGTGGGGCAGTCGCCAGTCGGATCGTATTTTTGCCAGTCAGGCGTTGCGCAGTGGCTTTGACTTGGTCAAGCCGGGCGAGTTTGTGTCGAGTGGCGCGTATACCATTTATGCAGGGTCGTTGTCCGATGATCGGCGTGAGCTACGTGATGTATTTTTTTATCAGCGTGCCACTGAGCCTGATCAACCTGATCGGATGATTTTAGCAGAGCGTGCCAGTCGGGTTACGGATCCTGAGCAGCAAGCCAGTATTGTGGATCTACAAAATGGCCGTCAGTATCAGTTTAAAGCAGGCCAAGCGGAATATAATCGTGCTGAATTTAGTTATTACCGCTTACGGATTGAGCATGATCGTCCCGCAGAAGCCAAAATCTCACGCTTAGAAACTGCCTCGATGCAACAGTTGTGGCGTGAGCGGCAGGATGCACCGGTGTTGGCCGAACTGGGCTTTCGCTTGTCGATGCCGTGGGTGATGTTGCTGGCGGCAGTGTTGGCAGTGCCTTTGGCGCAAGTCAGTCCTCGGCAAGGTCGTTATATTCGACTGATTCCGTCGATCATGCTGTTTGCTACGGTAGTGGTCAGTCTGATGGCGGTGAAGACACGAGTCAGTAAGGCTGAGTTGGACAGTTGGGCGTTTATTGCTGTATTGCTGGGGTATTTGCTGTTGGCGTTGGGCTTGACGCTGCGCTATCGGTTGCCCGCGTTGCTTAAACGTCGTACAGATCTGGAGCAGAGAACATGAGGTTTGCTCAGCAGATTTTTTCACGGCAAATCTTGGCCAGTCATGTCAGTCGGGTTACTGGCATGGCCATGCTGGGAGCGGTATTTTTATTATTGTTATTGCAGGTGTTATTTAGCTATTTAGGTGAGTTAGGTGATCTTAAAGGTAGCTACACGGCATGGGCAGCACTGCGCTATGTATTGTGGGAGTCACCACGCTATCTGTATGAGTTACTGCCGATAGCGGCCTTGATGGGCTCAGTGATTGGGCTGGGCACTTTAGCGTCTAACAGTGAATTGGTGATCATGCGGGCGGCTGGCCAAAGTCTATGGACGATTGTCAGTTGGGTCTTGCGACCTGCGGTGGCCTTGATGCTGGCTTCACTACTGATCAGTGAGTGGCTGATTCCGTACAGTAATGAGCGAGCACAGGCAGTGCGCAGTGAGTCGAGTCGATCCGTCACACTGGGTGAGGTGCGTGGTTATTGGATTCGTGAAAAAGATCGCTTTGTGTATGTCGAATATGCCAATTCAGCCGGTCAGTTGCGGCAAGTGGAAACCCTACAGTTTGATGCTGATCAGCATTTGATGCGCTCTTTGACCGCAGCAGAAGGCCAGTACCAACAAGGCCAGCAGTGGCAGTTGCAGCAGGTACAGCAGGCCATACTACAAGCGGATGGGGTTGCAGTCGTCAAGCAAGATCAGTTGTTGTCTATGGAGTTGGCATTACAGCCACGTTTTATGCACTTAGTGACCCAGTCGCCCGAGGCGCTTGCACCGAGTCAGTTGTGGGCGTATATCCAGTATTTAGGCCAACAGGGTCAAGTACCCGCCGCCTATCGTCTGGCATTATGGCAAAAAATGACCGCGCCGTTTGCGCTGGCTGCCTTGGTGGTGCTGGCGTGTTCGTTCATTTTTGGACCATTACGCCAGCAATCTGTTGGGTTTCGACTGGTTATCGCCTTATTTGTCGGTTTAGGCTTCCGCTACTTGCAAGATTTTTTGGGCTATGCCAGTCTGATTTACAATGTATCGGCGGGCTGGTTTGTGGCATTGCCTATCGTGCTGTTATTGATGGTCGGTGCGTTTGCCCTACGTCGAATGCGTTGAGTATGGCGGGAGCAGCAGGATCAGTGTTTTGGCTGATACGATGATTATTTTGTATTGAATAAGGACTTAAAAATTGCTGATCTGGACTTCTGCGCAGGTTTCCGATGTGGGAACACGCCGTAAAATCAACGAAGATGCGGTGTTAGAGTTACCGAGCCAGGGACTGTGGGTCGTCGCTGATGGTATGGGTGGCCATGCGGCGGGTGATTATGCCAGCCAGCTGTTGGTCAAGCTGTTAGCAGATATCGATACCCGCAATCGTCCGGTGGCTGATGTGGTCGATGATATTGAGGGGTTAATTGGTAAGGCCAATACCCAAATGCACCAATATGCACGGCAGCGTAAAGTCGAAACGGTCGGCAGTACCATTGTGGTGATGTTGCTGACCAATCAAATTGGCGTGTGTCTATGGGCGGGTGACTCGCGCTTGTATCAGGTGCGCGATGATCAGATTCGCTGTATTAGTAATGATCATTCGTTGGTACAGCGGCTGGTTGACCAAGGCCAAATCACCAAAGAGCAAGCTGAAACTCATCCCTCTAAAAACGTGATCACCCGTGCGATTGGGGCTGATCCGCAAGTATTTTTAGATTGTCGTGTGTTTCAACCTCAAGCTGGCGATGGCTATATTCTCTGCTCAGATGGGCTGTATAATGAAGTGCATGAGATGGACATGCTGGACTTGGTCAATGGCCTCAATCCAAAAGACGCAGCAGAGTCCATGCTTTCGGTCGCACTGGTCGATGGTGCGGATGACAATGTCTCAGTCATAGTGGTGAAAATCCGTGAATAAGCCGCGAGAAGAGTTGCATTATCGGCAAGCCAATGATCGCTTAAAAGCGATTGATCGTCGTCGTTTTGAAGGACTGACGGGCATGGAGCAGTACCGTGAAGAGCGCCGAGAAATTTTGAGTTTTTTAACGGGTACAGATCAGCCATCAGAATCTGCGCAAGAGTCTACCCCTTTGCCGATTTATCAGGGTGATAAACGGCGCTGGTGGTGGTCGAAGTAAGTCAGATATGATGCTGTATTCGGCAAACGAGCATCAGCTAGTCACGCTCTGCCATGGTGACCGTGTAGGTTTTGCCTTGCTTGAGTTTTTGGCAATTACCAAACACCTCTTTAAAGGTGCGCTGCATAAATTCGCGTAGGCCATTAATGGTTACCACATAAAAACGTCCGCCTTGATTCATCGCCTGCCATGCATCAAGTAAATATAGATAGTGCTGTTCTTTACTGGCTTTGGCGGGCAAGTTCGACATGACCAAATCAAATCGCCGTGCTGGATCGACATGCTGGAAGCCATTGGAGAGCTGTACTTCGGCATTGGTTAAGCCATTGGTGATACAGTTACGCTGGGCATAATCTACCGCAACAAAATCTTTATCAATTAACAAGTGTTGCCCTTGTGGACACTCACGCGCCGCCGTCATACCAAGGACACCATAACCACAACCTAAATCAATAGAGGTATCAGTAGCCCGAAAATCGATATAATCGAGTAGCATCAAAGAGCCATCATCTAGTCTTTCTGGAGAGAACAAGCCCCACGTCGAGCAAAATTGCAAGGGGCGACCTAACACAGGCTCAGTAAATTGCAAGTCTTGTCGCCAGCGCGTGTGTAGACTGTTCAGTTCGGCGCGGTTCATGGTGTGTGGTTTCCTAGCGAGCATTCAGGTGTAAAGCATAACGGTTAATTAATTGTGTTGTTAGCGCAAAATAGAGAAACCCGCCCAAATATCATCCTGATAGGGCGGGTCTCGATTCACCATCCTGTTGCTGCATCCTTCCGACGTTACACCGAAATGTATTGTCTTTGCATCCTACGGCAGTCCGTCCTTCGGGTCATCCTGACCGACTTCCTTGTGCCGTGAAACAATAATGCCTGTTTAGCTGTTTTGTGACTAGAGGCAAATATCGGTAATTCTTGTACGCTTTGGCTTACAGATTGTAATGGGCGTCTATAAATGCCCTCGTCTAATCTCATTTTGGCTTGCCACGCGGTTCGTGTACGAAACGTCACTAGACCCTAAGCTTCGTCAATAAAAAAGGCCGAATCATCGGCCTTTTTTTGCAGTATGAGGAACTGTGTAGCTTAGACTTGTATCAGCCGACGCACATCGCGAGTGGGGTTTAGCGTGAAAAGAAAAATGGATGTGTCGATATTACCTGATCGTTTAACACGAAGTAGCTCGACATGTAAAAGTTTGTTTTGCCAGTTGTCGTGTTCGGAACACGGAAAGCAAGCCCTTTGAATACGGGATTAAATAGCCCAATTGGACAGGTCTTGCCAGTGGGTTGAATCACTGTGTATTGCACGGTATAAAATGTTTTAGAGTCAACAGCCTGTATGACTTTTCCACTTTGAATTTCACACTCACCATCGAATAGTGTACCCGTTAATTTGCCGTTTTGATCAATCATGATTTGATTGTCACTGCTACTAGACGTGGTTTGCCATGTGCCTGCAATATCTTGTGGTGTGGTGATCAAGTTGCTAATCAGCGTGTCGTATTCTAAGTCTAATTTGGCGAATGTGTATTTTGGGAAGCTGATTGTAGACGTCACTTGCTGTGGTGTGCCAATCTGAACAAAGCGTGAGTTAATGCTCGACTGTGGCGTAAACGAGACACCTGTTCCAGTAAATGACAAGGTGTTATCGCCTGGTAAGATGTTGCCATTACTGTCGGTGATTAAAGCCGACACTTCAGCTTTCGGATGAAACCGAATACTGCTGCCTTGTTGCAAAACAGATGTGGTACGAACATCACCAGTTGCAAATGTTGCGCCATCTTGTTCAGAGTTTGCATTAAATACGAAGCGGCCATTGGGTGCTACGGCAAACAGTAATTGCTGCTTATCCAGTGTGCCGAACCAAACACCAGTTGCCAGTTGCAATGCGACATTGACTTGATATTCAGCACTTTGTGCCTGTCCAAGCGCATTTTTGCCCACGACGTAATACACGCCAGAGTCTTCTTTTTTTGCATTTTCAAGCGTTAGGTTCGCATTATTTTGACCTGCTAATGGTTTGTTATCTTTGTACCATTGATAGGTTGGCGCAGGGAATCCTGTGGCAGCTGAATTTAAAGTAACATCGTCGCCAATCACGATATTAAACTTTCCTGCTGCTTGTGAAAAAGCAGGTTTAGCTTGCTTCTGCTCTACAGTGACTTGTGCAGTATTGCTGGTAATAAAATTATCTTTGTTGAAGATATCACGCACAATAACTTTATATTGGCCTTGCTGTGATGCCTTGATCTCTGGCAATAGTAATGTGCTGGTATTGCTGGGTACTGAAATCTTTTTATTGTTGAGGTACCACTCATAATCCACGCCACCCGGTCGATTTGCTTGAACTTCAACCGATAGACGCAATGTTTCGCCTTCGTTTGCTTTGACCTGTGTTGGCAGGTTGGTCTTGAAGGAGATGTTCAATTGCGATAGGTTGCTGGTTTGGCTACCTGAGTCGCCACCACCACCACCGCATCCTGTGACGATGAGACTTGTACCGATAGTGAGTGCGAGCAATGTTTGTTTTAGCATGGTTTTAGGCCGTCTTTATCATGGATGTTCGACTGGCTTTGTATAATAATTGCAATGAGATGGCAAGTTAAGTTTTATGAAATAAAAT
>JBBKWW010000043.1:0-21246 GCA_037969155.1 Moraxellaceae bacterium | reverse complement strand
TGTAATGGTCAAGCGAAATGAGACACTCGGTTAAGGAGATTTTGGTTGACCTGCTCAAACTGATTGGGCGACTGATAGCCCAACGTCGAATGCAGGCGAACCCCGTTATAAAACACCACAATGTAGCGTGAGATATCACGAATTGCCTCTTGGTGGTTGGCGTAGTGCTGCTGCCAAACACGCTCAGTTTTTAGGCTCAAGAAGAAGCGTTCCATAACAGCATTATCGTAGCAATTGCCCTTGCCACTCATGCTGCACCGAAAGCCGTGATCGCTCAGCAGCGATTGATACTGTGCCGAGCAGTACTGACTGCCTCGGTCAGTATGCGCAATCAAGCCAGCAGGCGGCTGACGCATTTGTATCGCCAATTGTAGTGCAGTACACACCAGATCAGCCGTCATGCGACTCGATATGGCGTAACCGACAATCTTGCGTGAATACAAGTCCATCACGGCAGCCAAGTACAGCCAGCCTGATTGGGTGCGGATGTAGGTAATGTCACCGACCCATGCTTGATTGGGCTGTGTGGGGTTAAACCGTTGATCCAACAAATTCTCGGCAACAGGCAGTTTATGCTGTGAGTCTGTGGTACGCACAAAGGCTTTCTTCCACACCGGTCTGATGTCAAGTTCCCGCATGACTTGGCTTATCTGATAGCGTCCTACCATGATGTCTTGTGCCATCAATGCCACCTTGATTCGACGGCTGCCATAACTGCGCCCACTGGCCTCAAACAAGGCTTTGACATGGGCACGCAGCCGCTGGCGTTTGGCACATACTGTCCGAGTCTGGCGTTTGCAGCGTCGGTAGTAACTGGCACGTGAAACATCTAGCACCGCGCAAACTTGCTGTTTAGCATAGCCTTCTTGGACAATACGGGTCATGGCTTGGGAAGTCAGCGCATTTGTTTGACGAAGAAGGCGGTAGCCTTTTTTAAGATAGCGATGTCCTCTTGTAGACGTTTATTGTGCTGCTCAAGCTCACGAATGCGGCGCTGGTCTGCTGTGATCGGTATAGCACCTTGCACCCGTTCACCACTCAATTCAGCATCATACTGAGCCAACCAACGATGAATGGTGGATTGGCCGAGGCTTTGGTCTTTACAGACTTGGGTGATACTCAGCCCTTGATCTCGAATCAGTTGCACGATATGCAGCTTAAATTCTGGTGAAAAGGCGCGTCTTTGTTTGGTCATGTCACAATGTCCTCGTCAGTCGTTAGTTTATCCCTAACGCGCTGTCTCAGTTCATTAGACCATTACACCACTCTCCAGTCAGCTTGTTGTTGTTTTTTCTCATTCTGAATGAGTCACTTATTTCCTTTGACATCCGCCCAGCCGCTGCGTACATGGCCTCCTCATCAGAGGATTCCAACTCATGAGCATATCTTGTAATAGTTTCTGTAAGCCGTCCATTACCTTCTTGGCCAAGTGTGTTTTCGATGTTTTGTGGTATGAATCGTGCTGACATGTAATGCTTATGCCATAACCCTTTTAAATGATTCCTTGTGTACTTCGACTCTTTTTTAGTGCCTGTAGGTTTCGTTGCCAGACCTTCAAGGATGTAAATTTCGTCAAGGACAGCGAGTGGATTAATGCCTTTGTGGTTATGAAAAAAATACAAGTCAGCCAAGAAAAACCATGACATCCTGTTTTTTATATCTGTTGGAATCTTCAGAAGGTTAGTGGCATAACCCTCTAGGGTAGATTGAGCTACTAGGCCAAATTTGGGGTAGTCAAACGTAAACTCGCTACTCATAATCAGATCCTTGAGATGATAGGTAATAGCCGATCATAGCTGATAGCAACACCCAAGATCATGGTCAGATACGCTAAGAGCGCTGTGTCGGCCAAGCGAGACCAGAACCGCCCACCGTGGCGGTTTTGTTTTGGAGATTTTATTGTGTTAGGTAATCTATAAAAATAAGACCTGTATATAATACTTAGAATAGGTCATTTTGAGGGTTAGCCAATGGACACCATACAAGCCCCGTTATCGGTCAGCATCAGCGAGCTGAAGCGCAATCCCAGCGCAGTCATTCAGGCGGCAGGTGGTCAGGCGGTTGCCGTACTCAACCATAACCGCCCCACTGCCTATCTCGTGCCAGCCAGTACCTATGAGGCGTTAATGGCACACCAGCATAGCCAGCAAGGGGCGTTACTGGCAGATTTTATCAACGCACTACCAACCGCAACCAGTTACCCGCAAGACCCCGTGAGTATTCAGCAGGCCATGCGCAATGACTGGTAAATACTTGCTGGATACTTGTTTCATTATTGGCTTACAGCAGCACAACAGGGCGGCACTGGAGATGATTCAGAGCAGACAGATTTTGCTAAATCAATGTGCCTACAGTGTGATTACCCGCCTAGAGCTTCTCAGCTTCCCAAATTTAAGCGCGACCGATGAACACACCCTGCAACTGATGCTGAACAGTATGGCGTGTTTAAACCTCACCGATGCGGTACAGGCCAAGACAATCAGTATCCGTAAGGCACGCAAGGTGAAGTTACCCGATGCGATCATTCTGGCCACCGCTCAGAGCTACGGTTTAGAGCTGCTCACCCTAGATCAAAAGCTTCATGGACTTAGCCAAGAGAGTGCGCTATGACCGCTCATAATCCGCATGTAGGCAGTGATTTTGATAGCTTCCTAGACAGTGAAGGTATCTTAGACGAGGTATCAGCTGTGGCAGTCAAGCGGGTACTGGCATGGCAGCTTGAACAGAACGGCTCAGTCAATTCAAACTTGCCACCCGTCGGAAAGCAAAATATGCAGCCGGTCACGCATGGCCAGCCAAATCAAAAATAACAAGTGAGGGGGTACTTGTGCGCGTTGGGGGCACATTTGGGGGCATATTATTTTCAGGCTGTTTTTATTTTGATTACTATCATTGATTTATGTGTTTCATTCGATTGAGGGTCGCGCCACCATATTTAAGAAAAGCTCACAGCGATGTGGGCTTTTTTTTTGGTCTAGAGATTATTGAGAAAGATAGATTTTTTCCCGTGTACTCAGCTGTTCAGTATGCATAGCGGCTTTGCCGCGACAGTGTTAGATTCGGTGACGGGTTGTGCCACACATACCGTGCTTGAGGCCGCTGAGAGCTACAGCACGATTGAGTGAGGTGTCACACTGAGTATAACGCTGCATAAAAGATTTAAGGACTAATCGCATGAGTGAATTGCAACGTATCGCGGGTTTGGATGTGTATCTCGAGGGTACAGGTGAGCAGAGCATCGTCATGCTGCATGGCTGGCCGGATACTTATCGGGTTTGGGATGCACAAGTCGCGGCGTTTGCGGCAGATTATCGCTGTGTGCGCATCACGCTGCCCAACTATGCTGAACAAGGGGCGCGTAAGGCGTATACGATTGCTGCGGTCGCTGAGATGATCCGTCAGGTCGTCCAGACTCTATCGCCAGACCGACCAGTGATTTTACTGCTGCATGATTGGGGCTGTGTGTTTGGCTATCAGTTTTACCGGCAGCATCCTGATCGGGTCAGCCGAATGATTGCGCTGGATATTGGTGATGCAGCGTCACCACAACATCTTAAGTCACTCAAAGCGCACCATTTAGCGATGCTGATCACTTATCAGACCAATCTGGCGCTGGCGTGGTTCATGCCTGAAAAACTCGGTACTGCCATCACGCGTAGTTTTGCTCAGTTGCTGCAACAGCCGACCCCTGTTGATCCTGTGCATCGTGCGATGAATTATCCGTATTTTCAGGCGGTTTTTCAGGTGCGTCGCCAGCCGATTCAGCCCTTTAGCATCGTGCCTGACTGTCCGATGTTGTTTGTGTATGCTAGGCACAAGCCATTTATGTTTCACTCACAACAATGGCTGGCACGGCTACAGCAAAAGGCAGGTAATCAAGTCACGGCGATGAAGACGGGGCATTGGCTGATGCGTGAGCAACCTGAGCAATTTAATCAGGTGATGCGTGATTGGCTGGGTCAGCAGCAGCCGTGATGCTGAGATTTGGCGTGTCGTTTTGAGTCGGCATTTTTAAAATTAAGGATGAGTATTGATGAAATCTTCTGTTTCTGAGAAAGACGCAAAGAGCACGATCATGGTCGATGGTAAAGCGCGTTATCATGAGCCATTGCCGAATGGTATCGATGTTGAAAACTTCAAAAAAGTGATTCAAGGACGGCGTTCAGTACGCAAATTTACCGATAAACCGATTCCTCAAGTCGTGCTTGATGACTGTCTGGACATGGCGATGCTAGCGCCAAATTCGTCCGGTCTACAGCCGTGGGGCTTTTATGTGGTGCGCTCAGCGACGAAGAAGAAACAATTGGTGAAAGCCTGTATGGGGCAGTTGGCTGCGGCTACCGCACAAGAGTTGATCGTCTGTGTGGCACGTACAGATCGGATTGATCAGTTTGCCAAACAGATGTTGCAAGAATGGCCAATGCCGCAACTGCCAGCGCTGGTCAAACGTTATTACCAGTTGATTCCACTGAATTACGCGCCGGGTCCACTGAATAGTTTTGGCCTGTTAAAAAAAGGCGCGATTGGCATCGGTGGCTTATTCACGCCGCTACCGCGTGGCCCGTTTACCGAGCAAGATGTCAAGCTTTGGGCAACCAAAAGCACCGCGTTGGCCTGTGAAAATCTGGTGTTGACGTTTACGGCCTATGGCTTTGATACCTGCATGATGGAGGGTTTTGATGAGGTACGGGTGCGTAAACTACTGAAACTTTCCGACGCTGAATTTCCGATTATGGTGATTGGTGCCGGCGAGCGTGCCGACGATGGCGTGTTTTGGCCACAAGTGCGCTTTGACCGTAAGCTGTTTGTGACCGAAGTGTAACGTTGCAGCCGTATCGATTGATCATCTCCCCACCCACCAGAGCAAAACTCATGACACTGTTCAATCATTGCTCTAAACCTGCTGTGCGTATGCCCAGCAATCTGCATCAGCGCCGCGCGTATCACGCCGTTGCTGGGCTGTTATTGGCCGTGATGGCACTACCAAGCCATGCCGATAGCAGCTTTGCACAAGTGCATGCGGTGGTGTTTGAACCTGCCAAAATCGGTAGTTCGGCACAGCAGCAGCAGGAGTTGGCGGTGTATGCTGCGGGGCAGTTGCCACAGTATCCGGTGACTGCCGCCAATATGGTGGTCGGTGGGGTGAATCTACTGCGCCGTGATGCCAAGCGTACTTTGCGTGATACGGTGGATTTTTATCCCCGTTTGGAAAAGCTGGTACATGCCAATGGCATTTGCTTGGCGGGACGTTGGCAGATCGATACGGCGACTCCGTACAGTGGCTACTTTAAACAAGGCGCACAGGCGTTGTGGCTGGGTCGGGCATCGGTATCCCTCAGCGAAACCCAACGCGGTCAGCCGCGTGGTTTTGCGATGGCGGGTAAGCTTTTTCCGACACTTGACCCGACGCAGGTGGTTCCCACTGCGAATTTTTTTCTGGCCGATGTGCTGTCTGGGACGCAGCGTGAGTATTATTTGCAGACGGCGATGACCAATCAACCCAAAATCGGTTTTCGCTGGGCGGCGATTCCACTGATGTTTCAGGTGGGACGGGCTTTTTCAGGCTTAGATCAGCAAGCGGGTTATCGGCCAGTCGAGAATATTGCTGCGCTTGGGGAGCAAGGCGCAGTGCGTGCGCCGAAGTTTTTGATGCTACGGCCTGCGCCGAGTAATCCACTGAATGATGCGGTAGATTTTCGTGATGAATTGAACTTAGCCAAAGCAAAAGCTGCTGCGTGGCAATGGGAGATTTGGGTGTCCGAACAGGCCAGCCAGCCCAGTGATGAGGGTTGGCAAAAAATTGGTCAGATTACTGCCGATCGCAGTGTGGTGTCATATGGCTGTGATCGGCAGTTGCATTTTGCGCATCCGCGCGTGGCCAAAAAATAGCAGCACGGTTGCCAACACATACTGATTAATCCAGCGTGGCCGCTTCGGGTGCTTTGCGCTGGGATTTACGCCTGAGCCAAAGCATGCCACGCTTCACATCATCGACCAAGGTATACACCACGGGAATCACCAGCAACGACAAGAAGGTGCTGGTGATCAAGCCACCAATCACCGAAATCGCCATCGGTGAGCGAAAACTCGGATCGGCCGCGCCCAAACCAATCGCCACTGGCAGCATGCCAGCTCCCATCGCCAGCGTGGTCATGATGATCGGGCGTGCGCGTTTATGGCAGGCATTCAGCACCGCCTCATAGCGCGGCAGTTGTTGCTCATTGCGGCCAATAATCGCGTAATCGACCAATAAGATCGAGTTTTTGGTGGCGATGCCCATCAGCATGATCAGGCCGATCAGACTCGGCATCGAAAAGCTACTACCGGTCAGCAGCAGCAACACAAATGCGCCGCCCAATGACAATGGCAATGCAATCAAAATGGTAATTGGCTGTAAAAAATCTTTAAACAACAGCACCAGCACCACATAAATACACAGCACACCGGTCAGCATGGCAAGGCCAAAACTAGCAAACAGTTCCGCCATCACCTCAGCATCACCCAAATTGGTCCGCATCACTGTGGGTGGCAGATTTTGCAGAATTGGTAACTTGTCCACCGCAGCCGCAACATCGCCGAGTGGCTGGTCATTGAGTTCAATACTAAAGTTAATATTGCGTGAGCGGTTAAAGCGATCAATTTGCGCGGGGCCACTGTCGAGTTGCACGCTAGCGATGGTTTCCAGACTGACTGCGCCGCGTGAACCTGCCACCCGTAGCCGTTTAATAAAGTCCAAATCCTGCCGTGCAGACAGCGGCAGCTTGATCACAATTGGCACTTGGCGTTGATTCAGATTCAGCTTGGAGAGGTTTTGGTCAAAATCGCCGACCGTGGTCACCCGCAGTGTTTCGGCAATCGCAGCAGCGGTAATCCCCAGATCAGCGGCTTTGACAAAATCAGGCCGAATCACCACTTCTGGCCGCGTCAGTGCGGCACTCGAGGTAATCGCACCCAGATTTGGGATGCCACGCAATTCACGCTCTAAGCTGCGGGCAGTTGCGGTCAGCACTTGCGGATCTTCGCCACTGAGTGCCAGTTGATAAATGTTGCCGTTGCCTTGCAAGCCGACTTGTATGCGTGCGCCTGCGACACCGGCCAAGCGCTTGCGTAGGTCAGCTTCGATGTCTTGTAGGCTGGCCGTGCGGGCGCGCCGATCCGTGGTTTGGATGGTCAAGGTCGCCTTGCGCACATCTTGGCCACCACTGCCCATAAACGGATCAGAGCCTGACGCGCCGCCACCGACTGCGGTATAAATGCTGGTGACTTCAGGGTGGTCTTTGATCAGTTGTCGTGCATATTCAGCGGTCGCCAAGCTGTCCTCAAAGCGACTGCCCGGTGCCAACTCTAGGCGCACTTGGGTCTGTCCAGTGTCGGCAGGTGGTAGAAAGCCAGTCGGTAGTAACGGAATCAGCATCACTGAACCAATAAAAAAACCAATCGCAGCGAGTACCGTCAGCCCACGATGATTTAAACACCACGCCACTGTGCGCATATACCAACGGGTGACCCGACCATCTTCGTCATGATCATCGACTGAATACGATGTGTTGTTGTGCGCCGAATCGGTGCTTTTGTGCAAACTGACGGTTGAGTTGTTTGTCGCCGTATCATTTGTCGCTGCGCTATCTGTTGCGAGGCTGGAATCGGTCAGCGCTTGTTTTGGTTGAGGTGCAACCCAAGGCTTTAACAGATAGGCTGACATCATTGGGGTCAGTAGTCGCGCCACGATCAATGACGCAAACACCGCAAGGGCAGCCGTCCAGCCGAATTGCACAAAGAATTTACCCGCAATCCCGCTCATAAACGCCGTCGGCAAAAACACCGCAATCAAAGTAAACGTGGTGGCAATCACCGCAAGGCCGATTTCATCCGCCGCTTCCATTGCCGCCTGAAATGGGGTTTTGCCCATGCGTAAATGTCGAATGATGTTTTCAATTTCGACAATCGCATCATCGACCAAGATGCCGACCACTAAGGACATCGCCAGCAAGGTCACGGTATTTAAGCTAAAGCCAAATAGATACATCACCACAAACGCGGGCAAAATCGACAGCGGCAGGGCAGTGGCGGCAATCAAGGTCGCCCGCCAATCGCGTAAAAACAGCCACACCACCAATACTGCCAAAATCGCACCTTCATACAGCAGCATCATGGAGCCATCGAAGTTACTGGCGACTGGATTGACAAAGTTAAATGCTTCGGTGATTTCAATATCTGGATGCTGTTGTTGCAGTTCGGCCAATGCCGCTTGCACACCGATTTCGACATCGACTTCACTCGCGCCTTTGCTGCGGGTGATCTCAAAACCGACCACCGGTGCGCCGTTCAGTAATGCGGTAGAGCGCCGCTCAGCAATCCCATCATGGATTGTGGCGACCTGATCGAGTCGAATATTACGGCCATCATTCAGTGCCAATTGCATCACACCGATTTCGGCCGCGTTCTGCACAGTGGCGAGGGTGCGCACCGACTGCTCACTGCCACCAATATCGGTGCGACCACCCGCCGCGTCTTGTTGGGTGATCCGCAGTTGGCGTGAGATTTCTGCTGCCGTGATATTCAGTGCCAACAGCTTGGCTGGATCAAGCTCGACCCGAATTTGCCGCGTTACCCCACCGACCCGTGCCACAGCGCCCACGCCATCGACTTTCAGCAGTTGGCGAGTCATGTCGTAATCGACCAACCATGACAGCGCCTCTTCATCGAGGCGCGGTGAGCGAATGGTATAGGTCAGAATCGGTGAGCCGGACAGACTCAGCTTACTGACCACTGGATCACGCAACTCACTGGGTAAATCTGAACGCACGGTCGAAACCGAATTGCGCACATCATCTAAGGCTTCTTGAATTGGCTTTTCTAGTTCAAATTCGGCGGTGATGGTCACTGAGCCATCACGGATGGTGGTGTATTGGTTTTTTAAGCCTTGAATGGTGGCCAGCGAGTTTTCGATTTTACGCGCCACTTCGGTTTCAAGTTGTGGCGGTGCAGCGCCCGGTAGACTGGCCGACACATTGATGGTCGGTAGTTCAATATCAGGAAATTGCTGAATTTTCATCCAGCTAAAGCACATCAGACCGGCCAAGCTGAGCATGGTAAATAATAAGATGCTCGGAATCGGGTTTCGAATCGACCATGCAGAAAAATTCATTCTGCTACTCCTTGTGTGGTCGGTGGGGTCGGTGGGGTTGTCGTCGTCGTTTGCGTCAAAGCCGGCACGGGTTCAGTGATTTTAACCTGATCACCATCGGCCAAAAACGCCACGCCCGAGGCCGCCACTTGCACCGCATCGGGCAGTCCCATCACTTCGACGAGATCACCGACGCGCTGACCCAGCGTGATTTTTTGTTGATTGACTCGCTGGGTCGCATCGACCACAAACACATAGGCAAAGCCATCACGCAGCAGCACCGCCGATTGCGGCAGACTGAGTGCAGTTTTGCTGCCGAGATTAAACTGACCTTGTGCAAACATGCCCACTTGCAACGCGCGACTGTTTGGCAGGTCGACATAGACCAGACCATTACGGGTGTTGCTATTGACCACGGGTGCAATACTGCGCACGCGTCCAGTCACCATCGCTTGCTGCGCATCGGGCGGCTGAATTTGGGCGATCATGCCACTGTTGATCTGGCTCAGTTCGGCGGCGGTCACTTCGGCACGCCACTCTAAGCGATGATCCCGAACCAGCCGAAACAGCTCTTGTCCGATCTGGGTCAGTGAGCCAACCGTGGCGACCCGTGCCGCAATAATACCGTCATCTGGCGCGAGAATACGGGTTTGTGCCAGTCGGACTTCATCGGCCTGCACATGGGCTTTGGCCGCTTCGAGGCGTGCTTGCGTGGTTTGTTGAGCTGTTAGATATTGGCTGATCTCAAGGCTGGATGCCGCCCCGCTATCTTTTAAACGTTGCGCCCGTTTGGCATTTGCGGTGGCTTCAGCCAGTAAGGCTTCGGCTTCAGCGACCGCAGCCCGCGATTGGCGCAGTTCTGCTTGGATACTGTCGCTATTGATCAGTGCGAGTAGTTGGCCTTTACGCACCCGATCACCAATATCGGCATTCACTTCCAGTAGTCGAAAGCCAGAGATTTCACTGCCGATCACCACCTCTTGCCATGCAGCGATATTGCCATTTGCGGCAAGGTTTTGTGGCCATGTCACCCACTGTGGGCTGACCACACTGACCGCTAGACTGGCCATGGGTTGATCCGTTGTTGTCGCTGTGGCGGCGTTTTTGGCATTGCTGCTGGCATCGTTTTCGGACTTGCCACAACCACTCAGCAATAGTCCACAACTGATCAATAGGCAGGCAGCCAAGCGTGAAAAATGAAGCGAAGGTGCTGGCAAATGCTGTTGTGTGGGGGTTTGGCATGATGTAAAGAGTGGCATGGCGTGACCTGCAATTGTAATCATCAAAAGGAGTCTGTCGGTGTCGGTTGGCACAGTTGTTGCTCAGCCTCAAGTAATGCTGGGCTATACGCCGGTAAGCGACTGCAAATCTGAGTGGCCACATCAGGTGGGTCGAGTAAAGCAGGTGCAATTACCCACATAAAATCGCGTGATAGTGAGTCGTCATGTGCCATCGCGCAGATCGCCAAGGCCAATTGATGAATCGCAGCAGTGACGTGCCAAAAGCTGACAAAATGCCTGATGGGTCGGCAACAGCGCCTGTTGAACAAGCTCAGGAAAAATCGCCGATGACTGATCCAGCTCAATCAAACGTTTGTTTGAATCTGTTATTACCACAACCGGTGAAGCTAGCATATTGCTGGGCCGATTGGAATTCAGCAGGGCGCGGTAAAATGTGCTTGCTTAGTTCTCTGCACGCCACAGCTGTCGCATTTTTTGTGGTGTCCCGCCTGTCCAGTGTTTATACGCCCGCTGAAACGCGCTTTGTTCTGAGTAGCCGAGTAACAGCGCGATATCGGCCAAACCCAATTGCAGGTCTTTTAAATACTGATCGGCCAGTACACGCCGAATGTGATCTAACTGCGCTTGATACTGCATGTCTTGTGCGGCCAAGCGACGCTGTAAGCCACGCACCGACAGCCCAAGCCGCTCAGCCACCGCCAAGATATTGACTTCGCCTTGTTGCACGGCTTGTACTACGGCTTGCTGAAACTGTCGGTTAAATAGGTCTTTGCTGGGCAGTGCTGCTAATAACGCTTGTGCTTGTGCATCCAAAATGGCCTGCAAGGTTGCATCAGGCCGCGCCAGCGGCAATGCTAACAGTTCACTATCAAAACTGACTGTGGTCAGTGCCGCAGCAAAATGAACGGGACAACCAAAAAACTGCTCATACGGCTGCCGCTCAAGTGGTGCGGGATTAATAAACGCCACCTGTCGCAGGGTGACACGCTGCGGTGCAACCAAGTGTTGAATCAGTTGATAAAACATCCCAATCGCAAGCTCATCCACCAACTGGCCGGGTTTGCCCGCTTCAAATGCCCAGCTCACCGTCAAGACACGACCATCACCCTGTGCTGCCAGCGTCGGTGCACTACAGTCATATGCCAAGCGATGATAGCGGCGAAACTGCTGTAAGGCTTCACCGAGTGTGCAGCAGGCCAAACTTAAATAGGCCAATACCCCAACGTGCGCGGGTCTTGCAAACGTGGCAATTGCCAGCCCTAATGCGGGTCGTGGTTGACGCAGCATCAACTCGGCGAGAAGGTCACGCCATTCTTGTAGGCTGATGCGCTCTTGTTGCAAAAAGCCATGCCAGTGCTTTTCTGGCGTAATCTGCTGCTGTTGGCAATAATCCACCACCACACCGACCAAGCTACTGGGCACGGTTCCGATCAAAACAGGCTGGCTCGTTTGCATGACAATACTCCTTGTCTGTCGTTATTTGTCAATTTGAAGGGTCAAAAGTCAAGCGTTTTAGTTAAAAATCCGACAAGATTGAACCATGAGCAGTTTTAGGTGGAGTGTCGGTTATGTTGAAGTTTGCCAGTCAGTTTGTGGGTGGTCTTTTGGTCGCCAATGCTTTCGAGTGGGTCGCGCACAAATACTTGCTACACGGTACACCACGCAAAGGCCAGCCTCGCTTTAGCCTCAGTCCTGCCAGCATGAACAGTCATTGGACGCATCACCGTATGGTGCGTAAAACCGAGTTTGCGGACGAATGCTATGAGCAAGGTTTAACCCACGAGCGCACCCGCTTAGAGCTGTTGTCGTTGGCTGTGGTGGCAACCGCAGCGAGTGGACTGAGCCTGTTGGTTTCTAGACAGAGTAAAGGGTTTGTGGCCGCGTATTACTATAGTGCCGCACGTTATTTTTATGTGCATCAACGGGCGCATCTCGAACCAGAGTGGGCTAAAAAACGTATTCCTTGGCACTATGATCACCATATGAACACCATCCAAGATGCCAACTGGTGTGTGACGCGGCCGTGGTTCGATTATCTGATGGGGACTCGCGAAGCGTCGAGTCGTGAGTTGATCGAGTCGAATCCGCTGGGCTTGCCTTTGCCACAGTGGATTGAACAACCTTTGAATACTGCCGTGCGCGGGATGTTTCCGCAAGTGTTCGCACGGGTTGAGCGTAATATTGTGCAAGAGGAGCAGCGTCGTGTGGCACAAGTCGATGACATGCCAGAAGCACCGCTGCAACAGGTGGCTTAATCTCGCTTAGCGACGGGGTTGGTTCGGGGGGGCATACTGAGAGAACCAGCCCGCGTCTAGGTGTTCTAGGTGCTCCGCGCCGTGGGCATCTAAGTAGCTGTCCGCCGCTGTGTTGCCTTTGAGTTGCACTTCTAAGAAGGCAGTCACCAGCGTGCGGAATTTTTTTTTGGTATCCAGATGGCGGCGACCATACCAATCAAAGTGGCCAGCTTCCGCAAATATCGCCAAGCCTTTTTCGATGTTGGGCAAGCGCGAATAATGGGTCGCTGCGTCTTTGACTAATTCGTCAAGCTCACTGCCCAGTATCAACGTAGGGACTTGCTGAGCATCAAACACCGACTGAAGGGGGCTGGCGCTGGATAGATATGGTGCTAACGCCACAGTCGCGGTATTGGCTCCCGCCAATGTTTCAGCCGCCAACAATGCGCCGCCGCCACCCATAGAGAATCCCATAATCGCACGTTTACTCAAATCCACCTTGCCTCGTAGCGGGCTATCTGAACGCGTGTTTTCGGCAGCGAGTTTGTGGAAACCGGCGATGTGTGCTTTTGCCCAGACTGCTGGCTCACTAAAGCGGTGCGTCGGTGTCATGGTCATCACAATAAAACCGTGTGAGCTCAAATGCTCAGACAGCCATGTCATTTGTTCTTTAGTGTTGGTAAATCCACCTGTTAATGTCGTCGCGGGAGCGGAAGGGGCAAGGTCACAGGGGTATGTCACCCGTGCGGACGCGTAGCCCAGATCACCTAGCCCAGAGGTATATGCACATACCTCTGCTGCACCAGCGTCCATGAGGCGCTGTGACATCGGAGGCAACTGAGTGATAGCTGTCGGTGTCGCATCGATACCGAAAAAACAGCCTTGTAGACATAGTGTGCTACTGGTGAAAAAGACCAACCGCATATTTCGAACATTCATATCAAAAACCGATAAGTGAATACGTGTTCTATTTATCCTGCCGCGCGACTGGGTTTTTGGCCAGTCCATTGCTCAAAATCTTGCTCAAACTCTTCCGCCTGCTCATAGCCGAGCAAGAACGCAACATCGGCCAGAGGGAGGCTGGCATCACGCAGGTATTGCTCCGCCAGTTTACGCCGTGTGATCTCGAGAATCTGGACAAAATCCTGATCATGTTCGGTCAGTCGAGCCTCTAAGGTTTGGCTAGACAGATGCATGCGTAGAGCCACTTGCTCCAGTGTCGATTCGCCATTATGCAGGCATTCGACCAAGACTCGACGTAACTCGGCGATCAGTCGATCATCGTCTGGCAGTGCGCTGAGCATGGCTTCAGCTTGCTGCTCTGAGCGTAAACTCAACATCGGATTGGTGCAGATGATCGGCGCAGATAGCACACTAATTGGCAGTTGTAAGCGGGTTTGTTCACTCGAAAAGCGTACTGGGCAGCCAAAAAACTGCTCATAGCAACTGCTATCACTGGGTTTGCCATACAGCAGGCTGACTGAAACGGCATTGAGATTTGATGTGCCGATGAGTTGCCGAATCACAGTCAAAAACATCGCCAGCAGACTTTCTTCAACCAAGCGACTGGGTAACGTACCATCCGAGCTCCACGAGATTTCGAGACTGTTATTGCTGAAATTAACTTGCATATCATTTACATCGTAAGCGATTCGATGATAGCGCACCAAGCGTAATGTCACTTCCCAAAAGGTCTCGCAGGATAGGCTTAAATAGCCAATCACGCCTGTATCGTCGATTTGGGCACTTTGACCCAGTAATATCCCCAAACCGACTGGATCGTATTGTTGTTTGATTTGCGCAAGCATCAGTTCGAAAATCGGCAGCGGAATGCGATCTTGATCCTGATAGGTGTAGCAGGCTGGCGGTACGGTCAGCGCATGCTGCTGGCAGAAACGAATGATTAAATGACTAAAGCGTCCCATTACTGAAGCTGAGTCAAACATAGATGAGTCTCCTATAGTCATTCTGTTGAAAAAATAATATGGTGCTGTTGGCTACGTGATTTTGACATGCCCATTCATGGCAAGCATTACGGATTTAAAATAATCTGCTTTTATGCTCTAAAATACAAACAAAAAGTACCCGACTGGTCGTTTTTTGGGGTTTTTATGAGTATTTTCCCAGCATGAGGTGCGGTTGCCGTACAGCGGTCTGCTAAAATCCGCCACACGATTGACCCTATTCATAAGAGCTTAATGCAATGACGGATGCCAACCCAACCTCAGCCGTGACCCGCCGTATTCCACATGTCCTGATGATTTTAGATGGTTTTGGTCATCGTGAGGCGATTGAGGATAATGCAATATTGGCGGCGAGTACCCCAAATTTGAATCGAATCCAAGCACAGCATCCGCATGGTTTGATCTCTGGTTCAGGTGAGGATGTGGGTCTACCAGACGGCCAGATGGGCAACTCTGAGGTGGGTCACATGAATCTCGGCGCTGGCCGTGTGCTGTATCAGGATTTTACGCGCATCACCAAAGACATTCGGGATGGGGCATTTTTTCAGCAACCGCAACTGTTGTCAGCGGTCGCTAAGGCGCAGCAGGCGGGCGGTGCGCTGCACGTGTTGGGATTGTTATCAACAGGGGGCGTGCATGCACACCAAGATCATTTGATCGCGATGTGTCGCTTGGCGGCACAACAGGGTGTGACCGTATATCTGCATGCTTTTTTGGATGGTCGGGATACACCGCCGCGCAGTGCCGAAGGCTATCTGGCGACGACTGAGGCGGCTTTAGCTGCCGAAAATGCCAAAGGCGCTGGCCAAGCGCGAATTGCCTCACTGTGTGGGCGTTATTATGCGATGGATCGGGACGAGCGTTGGGATCGGGTCGAGCAAGCCTATCGGTTACTGACTGAAAGTGTTGCTGTGCGTCAAGCTGACACTGCTCAAGCTGGACTCGCCGCCGCCTATGCTGTGGGTGAAAACGACGAGTTTGTCAAAGCCACCCAGATTGGCGCTGCTGCACCGATCCAAGATGGTGATAGTGTGGTGTTTATGAATTTTCGGGCAGATCGGGCGCGTGAACTGACCCGTGCCTTTGTCGAGGATCAGTTTGCCGGTTTTAGTCGCGTTGTCCGTCCCATGCTGTCAGATTTTGTGATGCTGACCCGTTATTCCGAAAAAATTTCTGCCCACGTTGCTTATTTACCTGCTGCACTGACCAATTCGATAGGCGAGTATTTATCCAACTTAGGTAAAACCCAATTACGCATCGCCGAAACTGAGAAATACGCGCATGTGACCTTCTTCTTTAGTGGCGGGCGTGAAGACACCTATATCGGCGAAGATCGTATCCTGATTCCATCACCGAATGTGGCAACCTATGACCTTAAGCCAGAAATGAGTGCGTTTGAGGTCACGGATGCTTTAGTGGGGGCGATTGCGTCAGGCAAATATGATTTATTGGTGGTGAATTACGCCAATGGCGATATGGTTGGGCATACTGGCATTTTTGACGCTGCGGTTAAAGCAGTGGAAACCTTGGATCAGTGTGTTGGGCGGATCTATCAGGCGGTACAAGATGCCGCAGGGGAGATGTTGATCACGGCTGATCATGGTAATGTCGAACAAATGATGGACTATGATAGTGGTCAGGTGCACACCCAGCACACTACCGAATGTGTGCCATTGATCTATGTTGGGCAGCAGCAGGCGACGATACGGCAAGGCGGTATTCTGGCCGATGTTGCACCGACTGTGCTGCACCTGATGAAGCTGCCGATTCCCACTGAAATGAGCGGTCGCAGTCTGCTGAGCTTGTCATGATGATCTGTTGGAGAATTGCTTGATATATCGATGCATTGCCTATGCTGCTGTTGTCTTGCTGTCGGTCACCATCACCTCAGTGCAAGCAGAGCCCATCGCCGTGACTGCGGTGGCACCAAGCGTTGCTGAGCAAGACCGCGTGCCGATTGAGTCGCTACGTGTCTTTGCCAGCGTGTACGAGCGTGTGCGCCAAAACTTTGTCGAGCCAGTCAGTGACCAGCAACTGTTTGACAACGCGCTAGGTGGCTTGCTGTCCCGCCTTGATCCTTATTCTGAGTTTCTAGATCCGCAAAGCTATACACGTCTATTGGCATTTGCTGAGGGTGATATTGCTCACACCGGTTTACAAGTTAAGCTTGGCGTAGATGCGTGGCAGATCAGCCAAGTATCAGCCAACTCTCCTGCCACAGAAGCGGGTATTCAAGTCGGTGATAGTCTGCTGCGGATTGATGGTAAATCCACCAGAATGTTCAGCCAGCAAGACATCGAGCAACAGTTGCGCGGCGTGATTGGCAGTAGTGTCCGACTGACCGTCGGACGGCAAGGGCAACGCAACCGTGATTTGTCGATTCGCCGCATTGCCCCCGAAGCACATGCGGTACGCTACACCATTCGCTCTGATGGGATCGTGGTACTGAGCATTCGGGCATTTCAATCACATACGGGTCAGCAGATTCTAGATGTGTTGGAGCCGATCTATCAACGTGGTGCGTTGCGCGGTTTGATTTTGGATGTGCGTGACAATCCCGGTGGTTTGCTGTCCAGCGCGGTCGAAATCACTGATTATTTTTTGCCCAGTGGCTTGATCGTATCGACCAAAGGTCGCGGTGAGCCAGAGCAGCGCTATCAGGCTATTTCTGAACAACGCTTTGCTGATATACCGATCATGGTATTGATCAATCGCTACTCAGCGTCAGCGGCTGAAGTGTTGGCCGGTGCGCTACAAGATCATGCGCGTGCCACGATTGTCGGCCAGACCAGCTATGGCAAAGGCTCGGTGCAAAAGCTGTGGCCGATTGAGGGCGGACGGGCGGTCAAACTCACAGTATCCCGCTATTACACGCCAAAAGGTCGCATGATTGAGGGTTTAGGGATTGTGCCCGACGTGGTGTTGTCTAATGTATCGACTGTGGCGAGTCGTACGGCGTCGCCACAAACTACCACGCCAGAGGATGATCTCAATCAAGCCATCGCTTTGATGCTAAAGCGATTAAATCGGCCTTGATGATTGAATGTCTCACCGAGTGATGGCGTGGTGGGTGAGGTTTTTTGTCACAAAAACCACACTGCCATGAAACCGTCATAATTAGTCTTTGTAATATGCTTGTCATCTCAAGACGCTGACGCACGCCGCGTGGTGCTAGTGGATGGAAAGGACAGCCGTATGAAAAGCGACCGCATTTTAATTGTTGACGACGAGATGCCGATTCGGGAGATGATTCACACCGCGTTGGATCTGGCGGGTTATGCCTGTCTTGAGGCGGACGACGCACGTAAAGCCCATCAGCTGATTGTCGATCAGCGGCCTGCTTTGGTCTTGCTGGATTGGATGCTGCCGGGCGGTATGAGTGGGATTGAGTTGTGTCGGCGGATTAAACGCGATGAGTCACTCTCCGAAATCCCAGTGATTATGTTAACTGCACGCGGCGAAGAAGATAACAAAGTACTGGGTTTAGATGCGGGTGCAGATGATTACATGACCAAGCCGTTTTCGACTCGTGAGTTGGTGTCGCGTATTAAAGCCGTACTGCGCCGCTCCAATGCGCTCTCTGGTGATAAGCCCATCGAAGCCGATGGTTTAATTTTAGATCCGGTCAGCCAACGCGTCAGTGCTGGCGAACAGACGCTCGAAATGGGGCCGACTGAATATCGTTTGCTGGCATTTTTTATGACCCATCCTGAGCGTGCCTATACTCGCACTCAAATGCTCGATCAGGTCTGGGGCGGTAATGTCTATGTCGAAGATCGTACCATCGATGTGCATATTCGTCGCCTGCGCAAAGTCTTAGAGCCGCATGGTTTTGATCGATTTGTACAAACAGTGCGTGGCACGGGTTATCGTTTTTCGACACGGATTGATAGCCGCGTTTAGGCACGCTTGGGTGTTGTTTTGGGTGAGTCTGTTGCAAAGCGATAGACAGGAGTAGAGTTGCCGTGCCAAATAATCCACAACTCTCATTATTAGAGTTTGTCAAAGACGACATTATCCGCTTATTGTGGCTCTTGCTATTATTTGCAGTGGTCGGCCATGTCTTGTTTGCACATGTCTGGATAGGACTTGTTCTGGCGCTATTACTATTTTTACTGGGGCAAACCCGTTCGTTATATGTGTTGTATCGCTGGGTGCGCTTTCGTGCGCATGAGCGACCGCCTGCGTTACATGGGGTGTGGGCGGCACTCAGTCATAATATTTACCGGATTCAATTGTCTGAACGCCACGCCCGCGATAATCTGATCGGGATTATGGAGCGTGCCAGAACCTCGGTGTCAGCCCTTGAAGAAGCTGTGGTTTTGATCGATAGTAATGGTGCGTTGGAGTGGTGGAATCCAGCGGCGGAGCGCCTACTCGGGTTTCGCAGCGGTGATCAGGGCGCACATATTCTGCGTCTGATACGGTTGCCGGAATTTGCCCGTTATTTTGCAAACAACCAGCATCGAGATGGGATTAAACTGGCTTCGTGGGTCGCACCGAATCAGTTTTTACAGTGTGAAGTGACTCATTTTGGACAAAATGACCGCTTGCTGATCGTGTACGATATTACCCGGTTGCACCAGCTAGAACAGATGCGGAAGGACTTTGTCGATAATGTTTCGCATGAGTTACGCACCCCACTGACGGTGTTGGCAGGCTACTTGGAAACGTTTTTAGATCAAGATGATTTAAATCCACGTTGGCGGCGTGGTTTTGGGTTGATGCAGCAGCAAACGCGCCGCATGACCAGCTTAGTGAATGACCTGTTGTTATTGTCACGCCTAGAAAGTGCGAATAGTAAAATTGTGGCCAAACCCGTCAATATGCCCAGTTTAATGAGTCGTGTATTTGCTGATGCCGAAGCCTATAACAGCGAACATGCACATATTTTGAATCTCGAAATCGATAGCCATCGTAATTTACTCGGTTCGGCCAAAGAGTTGGCCAGTGCTTTTGGCAATCTGATCACCAATGCGATGAAATACACCCCCACTGGTGGCGTGATTACCATACGCTGGGCAGATCAAGGCGAGCAGGTGTGTTTTTCTGTTTCGGACAGCGGGATCGGGATTGACCCGATCCACATTCCACGCTTGACGGAGCGATTTTATCGAGTCGATAGTGGCCGCAGTCGTGAAACCGGCGGGACAGGATTGGGTTTGGCGATTGTGAAGCACGTGCTGATGCAGCATGGTGGTCGCTTAGAAATAGAATCTGTGATCGGCCAAGGCTCAACTTTTAAGGCGGTGTTTTCAGCATCACGAGTGACTGATGAGGTGGCTGATGAGCTGGATTTTTAAGCACCCATAAAGGCAAAATCGACCGCAGGGTCTTGTCCTGCGATCAGGTCAGCAATCGCCTGACCTGAGCCGCACGCATGTGTCCAGCCCAAGGTACCATGTCCCGTATCCAGATACAGGTTCGATAGTTTACTGCGGCCAATATATGGGATGTTAGATGGCGTGGCAGGGCGTAAACCCGTCCAGTATTGCACTTGAGAGGCATCGACTGCATCTGGAAATAATTGCAACACGCGGCGAGTAATCGCCTGACAACGCACCAGATTCAGATCCATGCTGTAGCCATTTAGCTCGGCAGTACCCGCAATACGCAACCGATCACCCAAGCGAGAAAATACCAGTTTGTATTGATCGTCGGTCAGGCTGACTTGCGGTGCGAGTGACGGGTCACGCACCGGCATCGTGGCCGAGTAGCCCTTCGCCGGATAGATTAAGAGATCAATGCCCAGCGGCTTGACCAACATCGGACTGTAGCTGCCCAGACAGACCAAATAGGCATCAGCATGTAATGTGACGGGCAGGCCATGCGTGTCTTGGATGCGCACACCAGTGACCTGTTGTGCATCCGCTTCCAGACCGACAACCGTGGTGTTATAGCGAAACTCAACGCCACGTTCAGCGGCGAGTATGGCGAGATTTTGGGTAAACTGATGTGCATCGCCCGACTCGTCGGCGGCGGTATAGGTTGCACCTACGATTTGCGCTTGAATACTCGCTAAGGCAGGTTCGATTCGCACCGCCTCGTCACGCTCGATGATTCGACGATCACAGCCGAATTCACGCATGAGTTTAGCCGGTTCAAGAGCCGCCTCGAATTCACTTGCATCAGTATAAAAATGCAGAATCCCTTTGCTTAAGCAATCGTATTGGATGCCCGTATCTTTGCGCAATTGTTGTAACGTCTGCCGTGAATAGGTGCCGAGATTCACCAGTTGGATGATGTTATGACGGGTTTTTGCAGGGCTGCATTCGCGTAAAAACTGCATGCCCCAGCGCCATTGCATCGCATCGGCACGCAGTCGAAACAGCAGCGGCGCATCTTCTTTAAACAGCCATTTCAGGATCTTTCGTGGGGCGGCAGGGTTCGCCCACGGTTCAGCATGTGACACCGAGATTTGGCCGCCATTGGCAAAAGATGTCTCGAGTCCCGCGTTGGGTCGCCGCTCAATCACGGTGACCTCATAGCCTTTTTGCTGTAGAAACCATGCGGCAGTCGTCCCGATGACCCCTGCACCTAACACAATCACTTTCATATTCGTGTCTCCGTGCGGCTGATCTTAATACTCTAGCAAAAGCCGCGCCAAACCGCCGAGCTGTTTAAAGTTTGACAGTGGTGATTTTTCACTCTAATCTAAGTGTACATATGTTCACTGAATA
>JBBKWW010000042.1:0-13919 GCA_037969155.1 Moraxellaceae bacterium | reverse complement strand
CAGCCGAGCACCACATCTTCGACTTTGCTGGTATCGAGGTTGTTACGTGCTTCGAGGGCATGCATCAGGGTGGTGAGTAGGCTAATCGGTTTGATCTCGTATAGACTGCCGTCTTTTTTGCCTTTGCCACGCGGCGTGCGTACAGCGTCGAAGATATAGGCTTCGGTCATGGCGGTATTCCTTGTAGTGTCCGAGGATGCCATTGAGTGTAGCGACTGAGCCTAATAGGACAATGACGGGAACGTTCAAGTCATGTGGCGGGAAGTGACAGTAGGCAGGTCGTGCGGGGTTAATGACACCTCATGAGAGATGAAGAGCCATGTGGGATAAAGTCGTAATAATTAACGGATGCCATGCCGTTGCAGCAGGCATTGGAGAAATGGCTTTGCTTATGAAATCCTACCAAACATCGATTAACTCAATTCCGTTTTCATCGCACCAATCTGCAATCGCTTGATTGGCCGCTGCCATGGCTTCTTCAAGGTCTCGATATTTAACATGTGATTCGCTTTCCCAAACCGTGCCACCAGCGTCAGTCACACGTATGAATACATGGTCATATTCAGCGTAGCCAAATTCAACTTGGCCATCTTGTAGCCAGTTATGAAGATAAGGATATTGCGATTTAAGGCTTTTTGCTGCCATGTTTAGGCTCTCTTGCAACTGCTGCTAAAAAACATGAGATGAAGTCTGATCGTCAATCGAACTTGCCCACGCATTATAGATCAATTCAAACGGATGAAAACCAGCGTCGGTCAGGACAGATCACCAATGCATTGTTGGGCATTAAAATCCGATATACTGCCGCAAGTTTAAGGTCAAAGAGGTCTGATGATGCAACAACATCCAGAAGAGATTCTGCAAGCGTGGATGGCAGCAGTGAACACGGGCAATGTCGCGGCCTTGACTGCGTTATATGACCGCAATGCGGTCTTGATTCCGACCTTTTCCAGTCGCTTACTGAAAACCCCAGAGATGATCGAAGATTATTTTATTCGTCTGGGTGCACGTGAAGAGCTTAGCGTGGCATTACATGAAAAAACGGTGATTAGTCAAAGTTTAGGCGATCAGATTTATGCTTTATCGGGTATTTATTGCTGGCGTTTTGCGATTGATGGCGAGCTATTGAACTTTGAGGCACGCTTTAACTATATGCTCGATCTGAAGCGCCACAGCCCCATCGTCCATCACCACTCGTCGCAGATTCCTCGCGTCATCTGATGGGGTGCGGTGGCTTGTCATTGATGACCCCACAACAGTTGCGGGGTCATCCTTGTGTGTTTAAGCGACAGCTTGGTTTAAAATTTCACGGCTGGCTTGTAGATCAATGGCTTGATGTTCGCCAAGTTTGAGCATGCCATGCTGCTGCAATAAGCCGATAATCTGCTCAATGGCTTGATCCTTCGTCTGGCCTTTGGCTTGGTGTTCGGTCAGTTGCGTTGCCACGTCTAGAGACTGATACAGTTGCTCGATCTGATCGACAGTCCGTTCGGCCAAGTCTGCGCTGGGGGCGAGACCAAACACGTTTTGCCCCATTTGCTCAAGTTTAGCGCGTTTGTGGCTCATTTGATGACGCAATAAAGACGGCTGCACAATCGCCAATGAGCGGGCATGATCGACAGCATAAGTCGCGGTCAATTCGTGGCCAATCATATGCGTTGCCCAATCTTGTGCGACCCCCACTCCAATCAGACCATTTAGCGCTTGGTTGGCCGACCACATTAGGTTGGCGTGCCATTGATCATCGCGTTGTTGGAAGCTTTTGCCCAGAGTTGCCAGTGTGCGCAATAATGCTTCTGCATAGCCGTCTTGTACCAGATGACCCGCAGGGAAGGTCAGGTATTGCTCGCAGACGTGTACAAAGGCATCCACCACGCCATTCGCCAGTAGACGTTCTGGCAGGCTGTGCATCACCTGTGGGTCCATCACCGCAAATTGTGGTCGTACCAGTGGTGACGCAAAGCCGATTTTTTCATGAGTGGCCGCTTTGGTAATCACGCTGTTATTATTGGACTCTGATCCGGTCGCTGGAATGGTCAGAATGGCACCAATCGGGGTGGCTTGGCTGATCTTTTGTTTACCCAGTAAAATATCCCAGCCATCGCCATCGTGGTGAATCGCTGCTGCGATATACTTTGCACCATCGATGACTGAACCACCACCGACTGCCAAAATAAAATCACTGTGTTCTTGGCGCGCGAGCTGTACTGCTTGATCTAAGGTTTCGATGGTCGGATTGGGTTCAATTCCGGCAAACTCGACCATCTGATGCTTGGCCAGCGCAGCAATGACTTGGTCATAAACGCCATTTTTCTTGATGGAGCCGCCGCCGTATACGAGTAGTACGCGGCTGTCGGCTGGAATCTGTTTACTGATGGCTGCAATCTGGCCTTGACCGAATAAAATCTGGGTGGGATTCGCGTAGCTAAACAGCATGATGAGCCTCAGCAGTGTGTCAGTAAAATCGTGCTACAGCATAAGCGGAATGGGCTGGTGATGCTGTGAGATCAGGCAATACTTTGTTTAGATTATGCAATTAGGAGTGAACCAGTCAGTCCTTCGGGTGATGCAGGCTTTGGATCTTATGGCTGCCATGACGATGCAGTTGGCTGGCTTTTAATATTGCCAGCGTCTACCCAAATAAGCTACACCGTTGCTCATCCAGTCCTACCTCCAAACCACAAAAAGCCCTGAACTTGTCAGGGCTTTGTTTGAATCAGCGGCTTATTTTCCGTCTGGAAAGACCACTTCTTCCTCTTGCTCAAACTCTGGCTTCACGGTCACAATGAAGTCATGACGTGATAGTCCCATCGCAAGTGCATATGCTGTCGCAATATAAATCGACGAATATGTTCCTGCAAACAGCCCCACCAGCAAGGCAACCGAGAACCAATACAGGCCATCACCACCTAAGAAGAACATCGAAATCACCACGACCAACACGGTGGCGACTGTCATAATGGTACGACGTAGGGTTTCGGTCAGGGCGATATCGACAATCTCAGTGGGATCTGCGCCGCGAATTTTACGGAAGTTTTCCCGCACACGGTCAAACACCACAATCGTGTCATTCAGTGAATACCCAATCAATGCTAATACGGCGGCCAATACGGTTAAATCAAATGGCCAGCCCATCAGTGAAAAGACCCCGACGGTAAACAGCGTATCGTGAGCCAGTGAAATCACTGCCCCTACAGCCAGTTTAAACTCGAAGCGAATCGACACATAGATCAGCATCATCACCAGTGCCAACGCCAACGCACCGACTGAACGGGTGTACAGTTCGCTACCCAATTGACTGCCGACGGCATCAATTTTTTGGATAGTGGCAGTGTTACCGTCCAGTTTAGTGGCTTGCGCCAGTTTTTCAGCCAGTTCGGCGCTGTCTTGAGCGGGCATCCGAATGATCAGATCTTTATCTGAGCCAATGTATTGCACCACTGGATCTTTAAAGCCTGCTTCGATCAGTGCGGCTTGTACCGTGCTCGTTTGCACCGGCTGGCTATAGTTGATTTCAGCCGAAACGCCACCGGTAAAGTCTAAACCGAGGTTCAGCCCTTTGGTGGCAATCGAATAAATACCGATCAATACCACCAGCAATGACAAAATTGCCATCGGTTTACGCCAGCGCATGAAGCGAATAATCCGCGCCTGTGTAGATGGTGTGTGGCTGTCAGGAGTCTGGGCATCCTGTGGAAGATTGTTTTTCATATCAACTCCTTTAGATGCTCAGTTTCTGCACGCGGCGTTTGCCATAGACCAGTTGTACAATGCCACGGGTCATGATGATCGCGGTGAACATCGAGCAGATAATCCCAATCGACAACGTGATTGCAAAGCCTTTAATGGGCCCTGTGCCAATCGCAAACAAGATAAACGCAACCAGCAGTGTGGTGAGGTTAGAGTCGAAAATCGTGCCAAATGCGCGATCAAAGCCCGCAACAATCGCTTGTTTATTCGATGCACCACCTGCGAGTTCCTCACGGACACGCTCAAAAATCAACACGTTGGCATCGACAGCCATACCAATGGTCAACACGATACCCGCGATACCTGGTAATGATAGCGCTGCGCCAATCCACGACATGACGGCGAGAATCATGGCAAGGTTCACCACCAAGGCGATATTGGCAATCATGCCAAACACGCGATAGAACACCACCATAAACAATGCGACCAGTGCAAAGCCAATCAACACCGAGTTCAGACCTTTTTCGATGTTTTCTTGACCAAGGCTAGGCCCAACCGTGCGTTCTTCCACAAAATACATCGGTGCAGCCAATGCCCCTGCGCGGAGTAGCAAGGCCAGTTCAGCCGCCTCTTGTGGGCTGCCGACACCAGTAATTCGGAAGCTTGAACCGAGTACTGCTTGTACGGTGGCGCGGTTAATCACCACTTTTTCGGCATATGGGGTGCGCACTTCGAGCATTTTGCCAGTCGTCGCATCTGGTTCAAAGCTGATGCGTTGTTTGTTTTCGATAAACAACACCGCCATTTGTTTGCCCACCGCGTTGCGGGTGGCATCGCTCATGAGGCGGCCGCCTGCTGTGTCTAAGGTGATATTGACCTGAGATTGGCCATTTTCATCAAAGCCGCTTTGCGCGTTTTGCACCCGATCACCGGTCACGATGCGTTGCCGTTGTAACAAAATAGGCATGCCGTCTAGGCTTTCAAATGGAAACGCTTCAGCGCCGGCTGGCACAGCGCCGCCAGTATAATTGGCGGACTCATCAGACATCATGCGAAATTCAAGATTGGCCGTGCGCCCCAGTACCCGTTTGGCTTCAGCAGTATCCTGCACACCCGGCAGTTGTATCACGATGCGATTCGCACCTTGGGTTTGCACGACGGCCTCAGCCACCCCGAGTTCATTGACCCGATTACGCATGGTGGTCAAGTTTTGCCCGACCGCGTATTGGGTGATTTCTTGCACCTTTGCATCTGAGTATTTCAGTTGTAAGGCAAGACCTTCGCTGGTCGCAATCGGCACTTGGGTAAAATCAGTAAACTGTTGGCGCAGTACATTCGCTGCGGCATTGCGACTGTCGGCATCCGCAAAGCTTAACTGCATGCCTGTGCCAGCATCCAAGGCACGGATACTGCTGATCTTCAGGTCTTCGCTACGCCCAAAACGGCGTACGTCTGCGATTGCAGTGTCTAGACGCTGCTCAAGGGCTTTTTGCATATCTACTTCAAGTAGAAAATGCACCCCACCACGCAAGTCCAAACCGAGTTTCATCGGTGCAGCACCGATGGCACGCAGCCATGTCGGTGTGGTTGGCGCAAGGTTTAACGCGACCACATAGTTTTCACCCATGCCAGTACCAAGTACCGCTTGGGCTCTGCGTTGGTCGTCTAGGCTGTCCAGACGCAGTAAGACTGAGTTGCTGCCAAACGTGGCTTCATGACTTTTAATACCAGCTTCATCTAGCACTTGTTTGGCTTGATTCAGGACGCTTTGATCAATCTGGCTGCCTGCTTTTGCGCCAGTGACCTGAATCGCAGGTTCATCTGGGTAGAGATTGGGCAAGGCATATAGGGTGCTGATGATGATCACCGCGATGATCAGCACATACTTCCATGCAGGATAATGCATTGGCGTTCTTCTTGAGCTCAAAAATGGAAAAAACGCGCCAGCGGCGCGCTCGAAGTCATTGGTTACAGACTGTTTAGCGTGCCTTCAGGCAGAATCGAGATGATCGATGCACGCTGTACTTTGATGTCGTTATTGTTACCCAGCGTGATCACCGCATAGTCGCCTTCAACTTTTTTAACCCGACCCATCAGGCCGCCCGCAAACACCACTTCATTGCCGGTTTTCACACTGTCAATCATGCCGCGATGTTCTTTGGTGCGTTTGGCTTGTGGCCGCCAGATTAAAAAGTAAAAAATAGCGATAAAGCCCGCAATCATCACCAATTGGCCGACCATGGATGGACCGGCAGAGGCAGTAGCACTGGCATGTGCTGACGCAATAAACAGACTCATAACAGAATTTCCTTAATGATGTCAGCGACACTGTCATGGCATGCGTGAGGGCAGTTGCCGACAGGCTGAACAAAGGTTAGCAATTTACCGTTTTATCTACGTGGGTGCAAACCAAGCAGACGGTGGCATGCCAAATATCCATGCCTAACGATCCCAAATCTTAAGCGATCAATGGTGGCATCGGAGTGTGTTTCAATTGTTCACCGCTAAAAAAACACCCCGAACGTAGTCGAGGTGGTGTTGTGATCAGTGACGGCTCGGCCATGTGTTTTAAAATATTATTGAGTCACAGGACTGTGCGCGTGCTGGCCAAGGCGTTCGGGTCTGGTTGGTGAGGTGAGTATGACCAGCTTGAGTGCTTAGTCAATATTAGTTCTTGATGGCATAATCGACCGTCACTACGACCCGTGCAATTTTATCAATGGTGCTGGTATTGTATTCGCCACCATATTCATTTTCATCGGTCGATAGCGGTGCACGAATCTGAAACACGCCTTGCGCTGCGGATTGCATCGCACCGACCGAAATACCCCCGCTTTTAGCAAATTCTACCGCCCGATCATGCGCGTTCTGGGTCGCTTCACCGATCAGGGACAATTTAATCTGTTCAAGATTGCTGACCAAATACTGCGTATCGCCATTACTGACACTCACGCCTTGTTGAATCAGTTGCTCAACCCGTTGATTAAGCTGGGCGGGCACTTTGACATCGGCCAATAATACCCCGATTTTACGGTTGAGATGGTAGCCAATGATCGGTCCTTCGTAGCCGTTGTCGAGACGTTGATGCACCGGTTCAGCCGTCCAGTCGGCCAATTGCAGATCGGTTGTTTTGAGCAGATTATCGGCAGTGAGGCTGGCGCTGACTTGATCGATCGCAGCTTGTAGCAGCGGGATGCCATTGGCGATAGTGTCGGCTCGCACGCTCACGTAGGTAGACCATTGGGCTTTATCCGCCTGGATGGATTTTTCAGCAGTGCCTTTGACGGTGATTTTTTCACGCGCCGCAGCGACCTGTTGCGCACCATGACTGAGGACTAGTCCAGCCCCGATCAGGCCAAAGGATAAACAGCCACCAAGAATAATAGCGGGTAAAAGATTGCGTTGATTCTGCTCAGATGCGTGCATTTTTGTGCCAAAACTGGTTATGTTGCAAAGGTATTGACAGTGAATCAGGAAGCCTACCCTCATGCAAGATCAAGCCGTGATTGCTACAAAAAAATATTCAGAGCACGTTCAACAATATCCTGAATTTTCGGCGACTGGATTGGCACAGACGCTATTGGCTAGCGACTATGCTCTACAGGTATTGCAGCAGCATCCGACGCAGATTTTGGTCGATTATCAGCGTGATCAGTATGTATTGCCGATGGGGTTGGCTGAGTTGCAGCAGTGCATGACCGATGCGTTAATTCATATTCAGAGTGATGCAGCATGGATGCAGGCCATGCGTATCTTACGCCAACGGTTAATGTTTCGTTGGATTTGGCGAGATGCGAATCAATTGACCGATGTGGTGCAATTGACCCGTGAGCTGTCGGATTTTGCTGATCTGAGTATTCAGGCAGCGGTCGATTATGCACGAGGCGCGTTAGTCGAAAAATACGGCGAGCCGATGGGAAAAGCGGGTCAGGTGCAGGATTTGATCGTGATTGCGATGGGCAAGCACGGTGCACAAGAGTTGAATTTGTCCAGTGATATTGATCTGATTTTTGCCTTTGATGAAGCCGGTGAAACCACAGGAGATGCACGCGGTAAACGCCAGATCGAGGTGCAGCAGTTTATGATTCAGTGGGGGCAGGCGGTGATTCGTTTGCTGGATCAGCAAACCGTGGATGGCTTTGTGTGGCGGGTGGATATGCGCTTGCGGCCATGGGGGGATGGCAGTCCGCTGGCACTCAGTCATGTGGCGCTAGAGCGTTATCTGGAGCAGCATGGCCGTGAATGGGAGCGGTATGCGTGGATTAAAGCGCGGGTGGTGACTGGCGGGTCGGCGGGTGCACAACTTTTAGCCATGACGCGGCCGTTTGTGTATCGGCGTTATGTGGATTACTCCGCGTTTGCGGCGATGCGTGAGATGAAAAGCATGATCGCCCGCGAGGTGCTGCGGCGCAATACGCAAGACGATATTAAGCTCGGTGCAGGGGGGATTCGTGAAATCGAGTTTATTGTACAAGCGTTTCAATTGATCCAAGGCGGTGCGCGGCGTGAGTTGCGGGGGGTGAGTTGTCTTGCGATGTTGGAGTGCTTGGGTGAGCTGAATATGCTGCCGCTGGATCAGGTCGCCCGACTACAAGCTGCCTATGTGTTTTTACGCCGTTTAGAGCATGCGATACAGGCGATGCAAGATCAACAAACCCAGCAGTTACCACAAAATCCAGCGCAGCAGCAGCGGATTGCACAGGTGCTAGGGTTTGCGGATTGGGCGGGGTTGTTACAGCAGCTTGAGCAACATCGTGCGGTGGTGCGACTGGGATTTACCGAGGTGATTGCGGAGCGCTGTCCCGAGGTTGGTGTGCTGCATGCAGAGCAGTTTGAGCAGCAGTTATTTGCTCAGTTGGACGACGCAACCCAACAGCAGATAAGCGTTTTGCTGAGTTCTGAGCAGTTGCTTAAATTGCCAGAACAAGCGGCACAGCGTTTAAAAGCGGTTTGGCCACACTTACTACAGGCGTTATTGCGCTTAGATCAGCCGCAGATTGCTTTGCAGCGCTTGATTCCTTTATTGGAAAAAGTGCTGCGTCGCTCGGTGTATTTGGTGATGCTGCTGGAAAATACTGGCGCACTGTATCGGCTGGTCAAAATGCTGGCCGCTAGTCCGTGGATCAGTGAGGAGTTGGTGCGGTATCCGGTGTTGCTGGATGAGTTTTTGAGTGCGGATTTGCATGCATTACCGAGTCGGCAGGATTTGGCGGATCGTTTGCGGCAGCAATTATTACGGATTGAGCGTGATGACACGGAAGGCCAAATGCGCGAGCTGCGGCTGTTTAAAAAAAGCGAAGTCTTGGCGGTCGCCGCGAGTGATGTGTTGGCCGAACGCCCATTGATGAAGGTATCAGATGCACTGACTGATATTGCCGAAGTGGTACTCGATACGGCATTAAATCTGGCCTTACAGTCGATGATGGCACGGCATGGCTTGCCAATGCGTATCAGTGGTGATCGGGCGACCTTAGATGCACCTGCCTTTGCGATTGTCGGCTATGGCAAACTCGGTGGCATTGAGATGAGCTACAGCTCCGATTTAGATATTGTGTTTTTGCATGATGTGGATGAACACGTCGATACTGATGGTGCCAAATCCATCAGTGGGATGGCGTTTTGTACCCGTCTGGCGCAAAAAGTCATGACCTTGCTGACCACACAAACTCTAGATGGCCGTGCCTATGAAATCGACACACGGCTGCGCCCGTCGGGGCAGGCGGGCATGCTGGTGGTGAGCCTACAGGGTTTTGAGCAGTATCAGCTCAAAAGCGCATGGCTGTGGGAGCATCAAGCCTTGGTGCGTGCGCGTGGCGCGTGCGGTGGTGTGCGGGTGCTGGCGGCATTTGCACAGATTCGGCAGCGGATTCTGACCTTGCCACGAGATGAAACCGAGGTGCGTGAAGAAGTACGCGAGATGCGGCAAAAAATGCTGGACCACTTGGGCAGCAGTAAAGCGCAGCGCGAGGCAGGTGTTTTTCACCTGAAGCACGATGCGGGTGGTATCGTTGATATTGAATTTATGGCACAGTATGGCGTGCTGGCGTGGAGTTCGGCGAATCCCGACCTCGCCCGCTATTCTGATAATGTGCGCTTACTCGATGATTTGGCGACTGCAGGCTGCTTATCCCGCGCCGATGCAGATGCGCTGACCGATGCATATTTGCGCCTGCGTGCCGCCACCCACCAATTGGCTTTGGCTCAAGCACCCTTGAGTGTAGAGGCGGTGACGTGGCACAGCACGCGGATAATCGTTCATACTCTCTGGCGACGATTGATTGATCCGACGGCAATGCCGCTGGACGACTGATTTTTTTGACATTTAAAATGAGTGGAGATACATGCTGTGATCAGTATGGCAGATCGTGATGGTTTAATTTGGATGGATGGTCAACTGGTCGATTGGCGTGAAGCCAAAGTGCATGTGTTGACGCATACCTTGCACTACGGCATGGGCGTATTTGAAGGGGTGCGAGCTTACGAGACTGAGCAAGGCACTGCGATTTTTCGTCTGCAAGAACATACTCAGCGCTTGCTCAACTCGGCCAAAATCTTTCAGATGAATGTGCCGTTTGACCTACAGACCTTGATGGATGCGCAGTGTGCGGTGGTGCGTGAAAACAAGCTAACCTCAGGTTACTTACGCCCGATCATTTGGATCGGCTCCGAAAGAATGGGTATCGCGGCTAAAAATAACAAGATTCATGTGGCGATTGCCGCATGGCCTTGGGGCGCGTATCTCGGTGAGGATGGCATGAACAACGGTATTCGGGTCAAAACCTCGTCGTTTACCCACCATCAACCGAACATCACCATGTGTAAAGCCAAGGCAGTCGGCAACTATCCCGTGTCGATTTTGGCGCATCAAGAAGTCGCGACCAATGGCTATGATGAAGCCATGCTGCTCGATCCGCATGGTTTTGTTTGTCAGGGCGCGGGTGAAAACGTATTTTTGGTCAAAAATGGCGAGTTGCATACCCCAGAGTTGGGCGGTGGTGGCTTGGATGGGATTACCCGTCAAACGGTGATCCAGTTTGCCAAAGACCTCGGTATTCCCGTGTTCGAGCGTCGCATTACCCGCGATGAGTTTTATATTGCGGAAGAAGCATTCTTCACCGGCACTGCCGCTGAAGTCACGCCGATCCGTGAGTATGATGATCGCCCAATCGGAGCGGGTACACGTGGCCCAATCACTGAAAAGCTGCAAACCATGTTCTTCGATACCGTCTTGGGTCGGAATGCGAAGTACCAGCATTGGCTGACCCCCGTCGCCAAATAACAGATCGATGGGCAGAAAAAGGCGCACAGACGGCGCCTTTTTTGTTGCCCAAATTTGGCTTTTAGCATGCTACAGTCAGCATCACTCCAGCCAACGTGAAACGATAGATGATCTGGTCGCAATATTGCTGGCATAGGGTTTCGCTATGATGGTGTACTGGCTTACGGATGGTAAAGACGGTCATCGCCGCCAAGCTGAGGGGCTATTTGCGGGCTTGACGCGGCTGGGTGTGGCGGTACAAGTACAGGCCATTCCTGTCCAGCGCGGCCTGCGTGATGGCTGGTCAATGCAACAGTCTTTACCACCAGAGCAAGTGCCAGATCTGCTACTGGGGGTCGGACATCAGACCCACCTACTTTTGTTATGGCTCAAGCACCAGTATCCAACTGCACAAACACTGCTGCTGATGCGCCCGAGTCTGCCGCTGCGTTGGTTTGATGGACTAGTCATGCCGCGCCACGATCATCCCGTGCAGTCGGCACGAATTCTATCAACACAGGGCGTATTAAATCCATTTACCAATCAACAGCGTCATCAAGCTGGCCTGCACCTGATTTTAATCGGTGGTGCATCGAAGCGGCATGACTGGAATCAGGCACAGCTTTTGGCACAGCTTGCCGCATTGGCGCAGCACTTACAGGGGCAGTCGGTGTGTTTGAGCGGCTCACGGCGCACACCGGCCGATTTTTTTGCGGACTCACAGTTTCAGCAGATCAGTGCACAAATGCAGGTGCATACCATGCAGCAAACGGGTCAGGATTGGCTGTGTGAGCAACTGCAACGTGCCGAGACCGTATGGTTAACAGAGGATAGTGTGTCGATGCTGTATGAAGCATGGACGGCGGGCTGTCAGATTGGGTTGCTACGGATGCCAAGGCGAACACAAGATCGGGTGACCCGTGTGCTGGATCAGCTGATTGAGCAGCACGTGGTACTGCCTGTCGCTGATTATTTGGCTGGCCAAGCGTTGTGTGTCCCGCCAGCACTGGCAGAAGCGGATCGGGCGGCGGCGTGGTTGTTGGGTCGATTGCCGCATATTGAGCGAATCGGGAATGACGAATCATCATCAGCCTAAACGGATCTTGGCGTTAACCGATGGCCGAGCGGGTCATCGGAGTAAGACGCAAGGCATGCTGAATGCACTGGCACGACTGACACCGACTGAGGTCGTGTGGCTAGAGATCCATACGCCAAACGCAGTATTGCGCCGTCTGTCACGCTGGCTGACGCGCTGGACAACATTTGACAGTCTGACGTGGTATCTGTCGCAAGATGCACAGCATTTTTTACCGCAAAAAATCGATTTAATCGTGTCGTCTGGTGCGGATACATTAGTTCCAAACCTGTTACTGAGTCGTCGCTACACCTGCCCAAACATCATCAATAGCCCGCTAAAAGGTCTACCTGCCGATCAGTTTTCGGCGATTTTTCAACTCGGTCAAGCGCCATCGATTATACAAAATTCGCCTTATCTTGCCCTGACTGTGCCACCCAGTCAGATGGTGTTTGATCATGACGGGCAGCAGCGGCGACAGGCGCGCCAACGATTGGCTATTGCAGCAGATCGTCGGGTACTGACGATTTTAATTGGGGAAAATACCCGAGAATATCAGTCGATTGATCCGCAATTATTGGCCGAGATTGTGGCTTGGTTTCGGCGGCATACGGATGCTGTCCTGTTACTCAGTAGCTCACGGCGTACCCAGCTACTGACTGAGCAGCAGCTGATGGCGGCGATCACGATACAGCCAGAGGATCGGTGCACATGGTTGCACCATGGGCAATCTTGCGTGATTGCAGATTATATTTATGCGGCGGATTGGGTGCTGTGTAGTGCGGAGTCTGAGTCGATGCTGGCTGAGGTGGTCAGTGCAGGGCGTTTGGCGATGCTGCCCGAATATCATGGACAAGGTCTGGCGGCGCAAAACCAATGGTTACAGCACTTGGCTGAGCGGCGGTATCTGGTTTGGCTGACACCGTCGCTACTGTCGAATAGCAGTCCTCATGAGCTACCACAGGGTCATCAGCAGGATTTACAGGATGAGTTGCTGACACAGTTGCAGCTGCGTTTGCCTCTGGATTGGGACAGGCTGAGCCATGTGCCGCGTCTTGTTTGAGGTGCGCCTAGGCGAGTTTTTAGATGTTCAGCGTGTTTTTTCGGTATGATGTGCGTAGCCGTACCAGCGTTGTTGCTGGTCAAATCAATACCGTGTGATTGAGTGGATGAGATGGACAATATTGTCATTTGTATGAAATGGGGCACCAAATACGGTGCTGAGTATGTCAATCGCCTCTATAACATGGTCAAACGCCACACCACTGTGCCGTTTAAGATGGTTTGCTTGACCGATGATAGCAGCGGGATTGATGCCGCCGTGCAGTGTTTTCCGATTCCGCCGTTAGACCTGCCGGCGGGCAGTCCTGAGCGTGGCTGGAACAAGCTCTCGACTTTTGAGCCTGAGTTATATGGCTTACAAGGCAATGCCTTATTTTTAGATATTGATATCGTGATTATCGACAATATCGATTGTTTATTTGAACATGCTGGTGATTTTTTAATCATTCACGATTGGAAGCGGCCGTGGCGTATCACGGGTAACAGCTCCGTGTATCGCTTTAAACTCGGTGCGTTTCCTGAGCTAATGCCGTATTTTCGTGCCAATTTTGACGAAATTCGCAACAAATTTCGCAACGAACAAGCCTATCTATCATGGTATGTGCAGCAGCAAGGTAAGCTGAGTTACTGGCCAGAGGATTGGTGTAAAAGCTATAAGTATCATTGTTTACGGCCGATTCCGTTTGCTTATTGGCAGCCGCCGATCAAGCCTGCGCATGCTAAGGTGATTGTGTTTCATGGCGAAATCAACCCACCGGATGCTGTGACTGGCGGCGGCGGTAAATGGTATCGGCATGTGTTGCCGTCGCAGTGGATTAAAGACGAATGGCAGTA
>JBBKWW010000041.1:0-31649 GCA_037969155.1 Moraxellaceae bacterium | reverse complement strand
GTCATGTTGCTGCGTAACGTCGGCCACCTGATGACCAACCCAGCTGTACTGGTTGATTTGGGCAACGGTAACGAAGAAGTGTTTGAAGGCATGATGGACGCTTTGGTCACCCCATTGCTGACCATTGCTGACATCAAAAAACAAAACACTCTGAGCAACTCACGCACTGGCTCGATGTATATCGTTAAGCCAAAAATGCATGGCCCAGAAGAAGTCGCCTTTGCGGTCGAACTGTTTAGCCGTGTTGAACAAGCACTGGGTCTGCCTGCTAAAACCTTAAAAATCGGTATTATGGACGAAGAGCGCCGTACCACCGTCAACCTGAAAGAATGTATCCGTCAGGCAGCCGACCGGACCATCTTTATTAACACCGGTTTTATGGATCGTACGGGCGACGAAATCCACACCTCCATGAATGCAGGCCCAATGGTGCGTAAAGAAGCCATGAAAGCGCAAAAATGGATTGCCGCTTACGAAAACTGGAACGTCGATGTCGGCCTAAAATGCGGTCTGCAAGGCAAAGCCCAGATCGGTAAAGGCATGTGGCCAAAGCCAGACATGATGAAAGACATGATGGCCGCCAAAGTTGCGCATCCACAATCGGGCGCGACCTGTGCTTGGGTGCCGTCACCAACCGGCGCAACTTTGCACGCGATCCACTACCACATGGTTGATGTGTTTGATGAGCAAAACCGCATCAAAACCCGTGAGCATGCTAAACGTGCTGATATTTTGGCGATTCCACTCGCACCTAACACCAATTGGTCAGCCGAAGAAATCCAAAGCGAAATCGACAACAACTGCCAAGGCATCTTGGGCTATGTGGTGCGTTGGGTCGATCTGGGCGTGGGCTGTTCTAAAGTGCCAGACATTAACAACGTCGGCCTGATGGAAGACCGCGCGACCTTGCGGATTTCGAGCCAACACGTCACCAACTGGTTGCGTCATGGCATCGTCACTGAAACACAGGTGATGGATGCGCTGAAGCGTATGGCCGTTATTGTTGATCAGCAAAATGCCAATGATGCGCTGTATACCGCCATGTCACCAGGCTTTGACGGTATTGCATTTAAAGCCGCTTGCGATTTGATTTTTAAAGGTGACGTGCAGCCAAGTGGTTACACTGAGCCCCTGTTGCACAAAGCTCGCTTGGATTTGAAGGGTTACCAAGGCGACTGATGAGTCGTTGAATGCCTGAATAAAAGCAAGTCCAAAGGGGAAGAGAGAAGTCACTTTCTTCCCCTGTGTATACGTTCTTACAGGTGAAATTTATGTCAGTTCAAAGAAAAGAAATCAAAGTTATTTTAAAGTCTAAACTAAAAAAACATCTTGATAGTCCGGAGTGTTCTGATTTGCTGAGGTACGAAATTGACGAAATCAAAGGGCATATTGATACAATACTAGAGGTTTTTGATAACGACATAATTCTGAAAAATGTACTTGGCTCTGACGATTTTTCGAGCTGCTCAGAGTGGCTTCATCAAGATCGGACAAGTTTGGGGAAAAATTTAAAAATCATAGCCTTTAATAGAGGTGGGTTGATAACAGCTTTACTCACCTACATTGAAAATGAATGGATGTGGTGTGACGAATTGGATTGGTTTTTTATAGATGTTCTTCTTTATGCAGAGATCATCGCAATGATAAATGAATGTTCAAAAATGGTGCTGGGGGGTAAAAATCGTGGGTATGATAAATTTATGATTTATCAGAACGATTTTTCAAACTTTAAGATTCCAGTTTTTGATCCGCCAATCAGCGTTGCCACGTGGGTTTTTGTTACATTTTTTTCTGTAAGTGGCTTATTTTGGAACGGATTTTTTTATGGGATATTGGGCATTTTTTGTGCGCAATTTGTTAAGCGGAATGCATATAAAAAAATAACTAAAATTATTGATCAGATGCTTAACGTATATTCTTCTGTTGAAAAACGTAAGTTTAGTTGGCTTCTTCTGTGGGAGTTACTATTGGATAGTAAAAAAAATGGGATTGTATGGGATATTGAGGTTTATCGGTTGGCTGAAATTCGAAAGGAAAAGTTAAATTATGGCAGTGTGTAGGTATGTGCTGTACGACACCCTACAGCCTGACCCAAACCCAGCCCACAAAAAACCCGCTTACCAGAAGCGGGTTTTTTGAGCAGCAATATCTTAAGCAGCGAGTGCTTTGATATGACCATTCAAGCGGCTCTTATGACGAGCAGCTTTGTTCTTGTGGATGATGCCTTTGTCGGCCATACGGTCGATCACAGGCACAGCCAGTTTGTATGCGCTGGTCGCAGCATCATAGTCTTTGCTGATGATTGCAGCATTGACTTTTTTGATGTAGGTACGAACCATCGAACGTAGGCTAGCGTTGTGTTGACGCTGTTTAACGTTTTGACGGGCGCGTTTTTTAGCTTGGGCAGAGTTGGCCACTCGTGCACTCCTTTAAAAATTGGGGTTTGGCTTGGTTAATCGTCAACATCAATCCATTGATTGTATGGGTCACGGGATGCGATGATCGACTAAGCTATAAACAAGTGGCGAATTTTGCCCAAAGCTGGGGTTTTAGTCAAGGTTAAATCTTGCAAACACCCTCCAATACGGCATTACTGAGGATAAATCATGTCAAAACGTCAGGCGATCCTAATCGGTGCTACGGGTTTAGTCGGCCAAAGCCTGCTCAAGCAGCTGATCGACAGCCAGCATTACACGCAAATCATCAGTATTAGTCGTCGGCCATTAGTCGATGCTTCGGCTGAAGTTCAACAATTGATCATTGAGGATTTTGCGCAACTGGGCAGTCAGTTGCTGGACATGGATCTGCTCAATGCTGATGCGTTTAGCACATTGGGCACGACTCAGAAGCAAGCGGGTAGTAAGGCGCGCTTTATCGAGGTGGATCACGGCTATAATCTCAGCTTTGCGACGGCGTGCAAAGCGGCTGGCGCGGCACATTTTTTATTGTTGTCGGCGACTGGGGCAAACCCAAAATCACGGATTTTTTATAATCGAGTCAAAGGCGACTTAGAGCGTGACGTGACGGCATTAGATTTTGCGCGTTTTTCAATTTTTCAGCCATCACTACTGATGGGACAGCATCAGGATTCTCGACTCGGTGAAGGATTGGCACAGCGTGCCTTTCAATTGGTCAAGCCGATTGTGCCAGATACGTGGGATTATCGTCCGATTGAGGCGGCACGGGTGGCGGCAGCGATGGCACACATTGCGATATCGCCAATCGCTGCGCTAGACTCGCCACACTGCTATTCTAACCGTGCGATGTTAGAGCTGACTTTGGAGCCTGTAGCATGACCAATCCTGCTGTTGTAAACTTTGTGACCTGTGATTTGTTGGACGATCATCCTGAGCTACAGGTGTGTGCGCCGTCGATGGATGGCAAGTTTTTTCGGAATTTTGGGGGTCGCAAAGCATTTGGTGGTCAGATGGTGACGGTCAAATGCTTTGAAGATAACTCGCGGGTCAAAGAGCTACTGGCAACCGATGGACAAGGTCGCGTGCTGGTGGTCGATGGCGGCGCGTCGATGCGCTGTGCCTTGCTCGGTGACATGATTGCTGAGAGTGCGGTTAAGCATGGTTGGGCAGGCGTAGTGATCTATGGTTGCGTGCGTGATGTGGATGCGCTGGCCGAGCTGGATTTGGGTGTGCAGGCGTTGGCGTGTATTCCACAAAAAAGCAAACGGCAGAATGCCGGTGAGGTCGATGTCACCGTGAGATTTGGCGGGATGACCTTGCACTCAGGTCTCTATCTGTATGCCGATAATAATGGCATTGTGGTATCTGAGCAGTCGTTGTTGTAATTTAGGGTGTGTCCGTCTAAGGTTTTGAGGAAGTATTAAGCATGCTACATCAAGTCAAAGTACTACAGGCAGTCGTTGCAACCTTACTACAAGGTGGCCGTGGCGTATCAGGCACTGCCAACCCCAAGCAGCCAGAAAAATCACTGAAGCTGTTTGATATGGAAGCCTGTCCGTATTGTCGGCGGGTGCGCGAAGTCGTGACCTTGTTAAATTTGGATGTGGAGATTTATCCATGCCCTAAAAACGGCAGCCGCTTTCGCCCAGTTGCAGAGCGTTTGGCCGGTAAGGCTCAGTTTCCGCTGTTGATTGATGACAATACCGGCACACAGTTGCTGGAGTCGCAGGCGATCATTGATTATCTGTTTCAGCATTATGGGGCGTCTGGCAAGACACCACGCGCGTGGCAGCAGATGTCAAAATTTCCGATTATGCAAACGTTAGTCAGTGGCGCGAGTCTAATGCGTGGGCTGAGTGCACAAGCAGGCAATACCAGTAAAACTGCACCTGATCAGTTGCTGCATTTGTGGAGCTTTGAGGCGAGCCCGTATAGTCGCTTGGTGCGTGAGCGGCTGTGTGAGTTGGAGTTGCCGTATGTGTTGCATACCGTGGCTAAAGAGCGCTGGCAGGATATGGGGCCGGCGATTTTACGTCTCAAGCCCGGCAAGTATGAGCCACTCGCTGGTGGTAAGCGTGCGCGCGAGTTGCCAGTCATGCAAGGACGTTTGCAAGTGCCGTACTTGGTCGATCCGAATACAGGTGTACAGATGTTCGAGTCGAAGGATATTTTAAAATATCTAAATCAGACCTATGCTTGATGCTGTGATGCACTGCATGTAACGCGCAAAAAAACGGCTTGAGTGATCAAGCCCTTTTTTTATGCAACTTTTTAAGTGGACACGATTTAAGGTTTAAGTTGAATGGTGCCATTGGCGGAGATTTGAATCCGGCTGTTACCGGCTTCGACACTTTGTGGGGCGACTTTAGATTCCATCATATCGGCACTGCCACGCATCATCATCATCGGTTGTGGGTAGTGTGGCTGGCTCTCAGTGTTGATATTGAGCGTGACCAATTCATAGCTGGATGAGCCCCATGCTGTTTTTAAAATACTGGCACGTTGCTTAAAGGATTGGGTCAGTTCGTTCAGCAGTTCATTTTCAACGGTCTGGCGTTGTTTGTTTGAAATATTAAAGCTGATATTGCCCAGTTGTAGCTGTTCTTGCAGTTGTGCCATCAGCTCACTCATCGCCCGAAAATCGGTGCTTTTGAGTTCGATTTCTGAGCGTGAGCGCCACGTGGTCAAGCGGTTTTTGTCATCATAGATCGGATAGGTGTTTTGACCGCCAGTGGTGACGCTGACGGCAGGGTAGCGCTTGGCCACAGTCATGGCGGTATTGATGCTTTGGTTGATTTGATTGGCCAAGGTGGTTGGGTTTTTATGGCTTTGTTCGGTAAAAAACGAGGCGCGCATCTCGTCATTTTGCACTTCACGGCTGACCTCAGTCTGTAGGCTGACCATGCCGCGTTCGGCAGGGGGGTGTTCGGCATGTGCAACAGCATGGCTCAATAGGGCGATCAGTCCAAGCGCGGCGGCTTTGTTCAGTTGGTTTGACATTATTTCAGTAATCCAAGTGGCTATTCGATCCGGCTATTATGGCCGAGAAGGCTGCTGTCAATCATGCAGCCTTCTGGCGTTTTTGTGTGGATTCTGTCGGTTGATCAGGTGCTTGGCGTGACTGTTTAGTTGCGACGTTTATTCAGGAAGTCCTGTGCGTAACTGGCTTCTGTGCTCTCAGGGTAGTCATTGAGCAAGATATTCATGAGGCGAGTGGCTTCACTACTGCGTCTCTCGATCTCGGCAATGCTGGCCAAGCGGTAAACCGCGGCGGCGGCGCGTGCACTACGAGGATAGGTCGACATGACCACATTAAACTCTGTTTGGGCATTGCTAAAATTCGGCGGCGTGAGCGTGAGAAAGAATTCGCCTAACCAATAGTGCGCATTGGGGATATACACACTATCGGGATAGTCTCGTATGAATTTTTCCATCGCGATGATGGCTTTTGGGGTGCTACCGGCTTTATAGGCATCATACGCCGCGATATAGGCTTTTTGTTCGGCGGCTGATGCGGTTGGCGTACGATTGGTGGCTGAATGCGCCGAGTTCGCCGCATTGATCGGGGGTGGAGGGATCATTCTTGAATTGCTGGTGGCCGTATTGCTGTCGCTACCCGTGTTGCCACTAGCAATAGGATCATTGGTGGTTGCTTCGTTGCCATTTGACAGTTTGCCACGCAGTTGCTCTTGTAGCTGTTCTAGACGTTGGTCAAAGTCAACAAAGCGAGATTGCAGCTCTTTTTCGAGCGTTTCAAGCCGTTGTTCTTGATTTTCATTGTTACCGCGTAGCCGTCGAACCTCTTCTTGTAGTTGTTGAACTTGCTCGGTCAGTTGCCATAGCATACTGGGTTGGCTCGGCTCTAGTAATGGGGCAATCGGCAGGGTATGGACTGCCGTAATTGGATCAGGTGTTGCCTGACTGTTATTGCTGAGTGATCGGCGTTCAATCGGTACGGCGGCATGGCTAAGCAGGCTGCTGCTCAGTAGGCAGCATAGACTAAGCAAGGTTAAACGAGAGGTATTCATCAGTAAATTCCAAGACATGCAAATAAAAATCAGCCTGTTCGCTGGCGTAATAGGCTGCAATGAGACGATACAGTGGGTGACGATTAGACCACCACCATCTCACCTTCCATCGGGGTGCAGAAGCAATCCTGTGCCAGTTGCTGTTGTGTTAAAGCAGTGGCAAGCTCCAGCAGCGGTTGGTTCATTGCTTCGTCAGTCAGTTGAAAGGTTCGATAGTGGATGGCAAGTGAGCGTTTGGCGGCGAGATCCAGATGTGCTTGTACCGCATCGGCAGGATTCATGTGCATGGCCTGCATGATGGCGCGTGGTTCGTATGCCCCAATCGGTAATAAAGCCAATCGAGGTGCGCCTAGTCGCTGCTGGATTTCGCTAAAATGCCCGCTATAACCGGTATCGCCAGCAAAAAATAAATGATCATCTGGTGTCAGAATAGATAGTCCGCCCCACAATGCTTGGTTGCCATCACGTAGGCCACGTCCCGAAAAATGCTGTGCTGGGGTGAATGCAATCCGAATCTGCGGTTCTTGCGGCAGTGGCAACTGATCCCACCAGTCCATTTCGATCACATTCATTTGTTTCGGCAGATACTGGGCATTGGCCAATCCCGTGTAGATCGGCATCTGATCGCGCTGATGCAGCCAGTTCAGTGCCGCCAAATCCATATGATCGTAGTGGTTATGGCTCAGCAATACCGCATCAATTGGTGGCAGTTGTTGCAAGGCCAAACCTGCGGGTCGTACGCGCTTAGGGCCTGCAAAGCCTACTGGGCTGGCACGCATCGACCAGACTGGATCGGTTAAAAAATTATAACGCCCAATCTGAATCAGTGTCGTGACGTGGCCGATAAAGCAGACTTTCCAATCATCTAGAGTGGCATCAGGCCGGGCACTGGGTAAATGTTGTCCTGCTGGGTTCGATTGGCGACGTGGCCATGGTGCGGGTTGGCGATTCAGTAGCCAAGACAACACATGTGTACCTTGTCGTGCTGGCAATTGCCATGGATGAAAAAATCCTCGGGTGTGCGAGTGCGCGTTCGTCGGATAGTCGAATCGTGATTTCAGCAAGCCATGATGCGCACTATGCTGGGTGGGCAGGCTGTAATGCAGGCTGTGATCAGGCTTTTGCTGTGTCATTTTGGCCTCCCTGTGGTGTGTGAGTGACGCGATTCAATCCGTGCTCTCCCGACGCAGCTGTTGGTTTTTTTCATGCGGTGGACATGAGGACGTACGTTGTGCGCCAAAACCACACTCGTGCCACAGCAAAAATTGCTTGCGCATTTGACCTATGTCACTGCGACCTGCATAGCCCCCCAAGCCACCGGATTGTAAGATAACTCGATGGCAGGGCAGAATGATGCTCAGTGGGTTTTTTGACAGGGCTTGACCGACTGCCCGCATGGCTTTTGGCCGCCCAATCGCCTGCGCCAGTTGCCGATAGCTGTAGGTATGACCTGCTGGGATGTGGCGTAGGCTGAGCCAGACTTGTCGCTGAAAATCCGTGCCTTGCTTGAGCTTGATCGGCAGTTGGAGTAGTGCATCTAATTCGCCAGCAAAATAATCCGCTAGTGCCTGCTGCCACGCTCGGGGCAGTGCTGATACTGACACGGATACTGACGCAGACACCTGAGTCATCGCCACATAATCCAGAGCAGAAATTCTATTGCGATCATGGCTGATACGCAGCAATCCAAGTGGTGAGGCAAACCAAGAAACGTATTCCGTTGAGCCTGTGTAGGTCGAGCAGGGCGCATTCATGGGGGATGTACTGTGAATTCTAGGTGAGAGATCAGTCGATATTAAATCATAGCTAGGGCGTCAACAGGTGCAGCTTTCGGATATTAAAACAGCAGACAGCAGATTTTTAGGCGGCATCTGCTTGCAATGTCAGCTTAACTGACTATACTTGCTCCTGCAATGGTGGCCCTGCCGGTTACTTCGCAATGTCAGCTTGTAAACCCCGCCAGGACCGGAAGGTAGCAACGGTAGCAAGTTTGGTGTGTGCCGAAGCACTGCTGGTGGGGTCGCCACCCATTTTCCAATTAAAACCCAATATTAAAAAGCTGCTGCGGGCAAGCGTCGTTATTTCCTTGTATCTTTACTATTTTTGCTTAAGATAAGCCTTTGACTCAGTGGACTCACACGATTCGTCGTATTGAGTAGTCTGGGCTGCGCAGGATTTAATTTATTTAGGATTGTGGGTCAATGATGGATCAAAGTGCCGTTCGAGCCAAATTTCAAGCGATGGGTCTGCACCTGCTGTTTTCTTTGCTGCTGGTTTTAGTTGGCTTTGCCCTATTACTGATGTGGTATCCGGCATGGTTATTTTGGTCGGATGGTGGTATCCAAGTGTTGTGGCTGCTGGTTGGCGTGGATTTGATTCTAGGGCCTGCGCTCACCTTTGTGGTTTATAATCCTAAAAAATCAGTGCGTGAGCGCATCTTAGATTTGTCTTTGATCATTTTGATTCAGCTTGGCGCGTTTGGTTATGGTATGTATCAGGCCTATGACCAGCGCTCACTGACGACTTGGTATGATCAAACCACAAACATCGCGCTGCCCTGTCCATTTGAGTGGTATCGAGTCGTTAATAGTCCGATCCCTACAAGTCTAATATCTACAAATATTCAACAGTTTAGATCTGGTTTGTCGTCGGTGGAGTTTGCACAACAACGGCACATGTCCGAGCAAAATTCGGCTGCATGTGTGCTGTCCTCACAATTTGAGCCGTTGGGTCATCACACCGCGATGCAAAGCAACCGTCCAAAACAAAAAATAGCACAACTTTCTGATCAAGATCAGAAAAAAATCACGGATCAAGATAATGTCGTGCTTTTTGTGGGGCGTTATCGGGATGTGTTGTTGGTGCTTGACGAGCAGTTTCAGGTTGACCGCTATTACTATGTGCCTGAGCAATAATCGGTCGTCAAATTTTTTTTGCACAAATAGCACAGACTGTCTGATCAGCTTGCTGCTGTGTATGGGTCGGCTGTGCTAATTTTAGCCATCTGATGACTATCGAGGTGCTGAGTGTCAAGTCAACGTCTGGATAGTGCAGGACTCGCTGATGATTCGCTGGCGGAGCGTTTGCGTCACTTGCGTAAACAAGCGGGATTGTCACAAAAAGCCTTGGCGGAACGCTTAGGTATCAGTGGGCCAGCGATTGCGCAATGGGAAACGGGTCGCCATCGTCCGGATACGCGTTGGTTACCCAAATTAGCCAGTTTATTGAATTGCCAACCCAGTGACCTACGGCCTGATTTATTCCAGTATCCAGCGTGTATTGCGCCGAAACCATCAGATCCAGTGCCATTGCCGGCCAAAACAGAGCTGTCGGTATTGAGTTGTACTGCGCCGGAATCTGACGACCATCCGAATATTGATTGGTCTGAGCATACTGATTTGGTGCGTTTAGAATCCGCAGGCATGGCCGAATCAGCCCCGCCTGCGGCGTTTGAGTCTTATACCGAAGCGCCAGTGTCGAGCGCAGAAAACACCACTGCCGCGTCGACTCTATCGCCGCTGCAATTGCGTCGTGCGCGTCAGCAACGCCGCTTGGAACGCCGAGAATTGGCGACGTTACTGCATGTCGATGCGTTTAAAATTCAGCAATGGGAGCAGGGCGCGGCAATCCCAAATGAATGGCAGTCGCATCGTTTGGCACAGGTGCTTGGGCTGCGCCACGGTCAGTTACGTGCGATGGAAAATCGGGTGAAATTCACCGTATTACAAGCCTCCAATGCGGTGCGCGTACCGATTTTGCCGATTTATGAGCACCCCCCCGCTGATCCGACGCATGCTGCGATTGGTCATATGCCAGCTCTGCATCAGCAAGCGACGTTGGTATTTCGCTTGCCCGCCGGACGTTGGGCGATGGCTGCATCGACCGCCTACTTGCATGTGCAGGTCAGTCCGTGTCAGGCGGCTGATCTGCCGGATAATGCCAAAGCCGTGCGGGTGATCGAAGGCGGCTTATGCTTACGGCAGCGCATTTGTTTAGAAGGGCAGGTGCTGTGGTTCGTGCCATCTAGTCGTTTTGCTGCTGCTGAGCGGGCTGCACTGCAACCCGATGAGTGGGTGTGGCGCGTCTGGGCGGTTGTGTCACTCAGTGCAGATGAGCTTGAGGGCAGTGTCAGTGGGACTAGCGAATGGCACGCTTATACATAAAGTTCTCTAGCGAGGTTTCTGCGAGGTTAAACCAACCACCTTGTAGTCGCCGAAATGGCTGCCAAGAGCGGTACAGCTTGGCAAAAGCAGGATTACTCGCCGCCTGCTCTTCATAAAATGCAAAAGCGGTATGATGTGCTTTTTTTAATAAATCATCTGGATAGGCCATCAGTCGAATCTGATGCTGGTTAATCAGACGGGTCAGTGCCAATGGATTTTTGGCATCATACGTCGCCAGCATCCACGTTGATGCTTCACTCGCGGCCACTTCGAAGGCGGCTTGAAAGGTTTTTGGTAGCTTTTGAAACTCAGCTTGATTCACATAAAAACTCAACTGCGGCCCCGTTTCCCACCAACCGGGAAAGTAGTAATACGGTGCAACTTTATAAAAGCCCATTTTTTCGTCGTCATAAGGCCCGACCCACTCTGCCGCATCAATCGTGCCACGTTCCAAAGCAGGATAAATATCACCACCAGCAATGGTCTGTGGAATCGCCCCCATCCGCGATAAAATCTCACCACCAATACCGGGAATGCGCATTTTTAGCCCTTGCAGCTCTGCTAGGCTGTTCACGGGCTGACGAAACCAGCCGCCCATTTGCGCACCCGTATTACCACCAGTAAAGCTGGTCACCCCATAAGGTTTCAGAAAGTCTTGGATCAGCTCTCGGCCACCACCGACGCTATACCACGCCACTTGTTGCCGTGCCGTCAAACCAAATGGCAAACAGGTTTCAAAGGCGAATGCGCGGTTTTTACCGACATAATAATAGCTGGCCGTGTGACCGCATTGAATCGTCCCTTGTTGTACCGCATCAAACACCTGTAAGGCAGGAATCAATTCACCGGCAGCAAAGACTCGAATCTGAAAGCGACCATCAGTCAGTTGTGCCACTCGCCGTGCCAGCATTTCGCCCGCGCCATAAATCGCATCTAGGCTTTTTGGAAAGCTTGATGCCATGCGCCACTGCACTCGCCCTTGTGTAATGCTGGGGGCAGCAGGCGTCTTTGCGCTGGCAGTGCGGGTGAAGCAGGGTAAGCTTGCTGTCGCAGAAACAGCAGCCAGTTGGCCAAGCAGGTCACGACGGTTCATCGGGAAGTTCCTTATGGTACAGAGGGCGCGGCTGAGCTGCGTTGTTCTTCAGCGATTTGTAACATCAAGCGGATGGCATCGGCTGTCCCTGTGCCATCGTCTTGCAGGGTAAGCGCTGTCATATGCGGTGCAAGCGGCTGTTGAGTGTTGGTTTTGACCAGCACCAGTTGCGGGAATTTAATTAACAGCATGACCATCAATAGTTGAATCACGATAAATGGAATCGCACCGCGATACAAGGCGTGGAGTGGCAAGCTGCTGGGTGCGACGCTTTTTAAATAAAACAGCGAAAAACCAAACGGTGGCGTTAAAAAAGAGGTCTGTAAATTCATGGCCAATATGATCCCAAACCAGACCGGTGACAAGCCAAACTGATGCAGCAAGGGAACCAGTAGTGGCACCACGATAAACACGATTTCAAAAAAATCCAGAAAGCAGCCTAAGATAAAAATCAGTAAATTAACCACCAATAAAAAGCCAATCACGCCACCCGGTAACTGGTTGAATAAATCCACCACCCAAAGATCACCGCCAAGTGCGCGGAATACCAGCCCAAACAAACTGGAGCCAATCAAAATAAACATCACGAAACAGGTTAGCCGTGCGGTCTGCTGTAGTGCTGCGCTGAGATTACCGCGATTAAGTCGGCGCTTGAGCAGCGCTAAAATCAACGCACAGACTGCACCAATCGCACCTGCTTCAGTCGGCGTGGCCACACCAATAAAAATCGAGCCCAATACCAATACGATCAGCAGTAATGCAGGCGCCATGCTGCTGATAATAGGGCTCCAGTCAATCGACTCAGCCTGTTGCGGCACAGGTGGAAAGAGACTTGGCTTTAGCCATGCACTCAGTACAATAAAACCTAAAAACAAGCCGATCAGTAGCGCACTCGGCAGCATCGCTCCGATAAACATGTCGCCGACTGATGCACCGAGCGTATCTGCCAATACAATCAATACCAAGGACGGCGGCAAAATCTGCGCCAGCGTCCCAGAGGCCATAATCACGCCGCTGGAGAGTGCGGGTGAGTAGCCTTGTCGCAGCATAATCGGCAAAGCAATCAACCCCATTGCCATCACACTGGCCGCGACCACGCCAGTCGTGGCTGCGAGTAGACTGCCGACCAGCACCACCGATAAGGCCAAGCCACCACGCACTCGCCCCAAGGCACGCCCCATCGAAGACAGCAGTTGTTCAGCGATACCACTGCGCTCTAAGACCAACCCCATCAGGGTAAAAAATGGAATCGCCAGCAGTGTATCATTGCGCATGATACCGAATAATCGGTCCGGTACGGCATTCACCAATGCCAGTGGAATCACCTCTAACCAGACACCGATCAGTCCAAAAATGAGTGCGACTGCACCCAACACGAACGCGACGGGATAGCCAGTCAGCAGCAGGATAAACAGGGTTAAAAACATCAGCGGTGCTAGATAACCAGTGTCAAGCATGATCAGCGTGCTCCGAAATCACTGGCGTGGTGCGCAGTTGCTGTATTTTTCGAGCCATATCGGCCAGTGTTTGTAGTATTAACAAAAAAAAGCCCAGCGGAATCAATGCCCAGACCGGCCAGCGCAATAAGCCCCCGGCATCGGCAGACATTTCACCCGACTGGTACTGTCCAATACTATGCTGTAAGCCAAGCCACATCAGCACGCTTGCCAGTGGCAGCAGTACCAGACTATGCCCAATTAAATCGATCCAGATACGAGTCTTCAGGGACCAGTTTTTAGACAGTACATCGACGCGCACATGTTGATCTTGTTGTAGCGTCCAGCCCGCAGCCAATAAAAAAATCATCGAAAATAAATACCACTGTAATTCAATCAGGGCATTCGAGCCGATATTGGCACTACGCGCCAGTGCTGTCACTACCGCCAACAGCGTGACGATCAACACTGCCACGGCACTCAGCCAACCAGCCAGCCTATTTAATTGGTCAATCTGTCGAAGTAGCCAAAGTAAGGCGTGATTCATACCGTGGTTACCAGCCTTAAAGAGTTGTCGATTATTCAGTAGTTACGGGGTAAAGGCCAGTCGAATTGACTGGGCCTGCGAATGGTGATTCAAGATTTTTCGGTACAAGCGGGCATCGATACCGGTGAGCGCAGCAAATACCACAGCAGCACATGCAGCAGTAAGCTACTGAGTACAATAAATCCAATCACCAGCATAAAAAACTGCCGAGGCATCAGATACCACGAAATATCCGCCTGATTAATGCGCCATAACTCATTGTTAAATAATAGAGGATGAAAAATGTGTAGCCAAAAATACTGAAAAAATGGCATCACCAGTAGACTTGCCAACAGCAGTCCCACACTCAGATATAAGCTGTGCCGCACATAGCGCTGATAGCGTTGCCGCGCATCTGGCTGCCATATATCGTAGCCAAGCCACAGCAGAAGTAGGCCAAATAAGCCTGCCGCCACATCATACATACCGCGTACTTCCAGCATGTGCAGATTTTCTTTATGTGACCATGGTGGGAATAAACGCGTGGATTGATGCTGTAGAAAGTCAGTCAGTTGCTGAATCGACTGTTGTGCAAATGAGACACTGATCAGTTCGCAGCGTGGATTGATCGGGCAGTACCAGTGGTACGCATACGGGGTATACACCGTCAGTCCCAGCGGAATACAGACCAACAGATACAAGACCACCAGTGGCATTAACCACCTGCGCAGGTGTGACAGGATGCTCAAGGTGCTATGGATCCGATTGTATAGTGTCGGATGGGGCGCTGCGTCATGCGGCATAGCAACTCATAGCCCAGCGTTCCCGATGCCTCTGCAATCTGATCGACTGAAGGCGATGCTCCCCATAAACAGACGGGTGTGCCGTTGGGTAACGCTTGTGCCACATCGGTTAAATCGACCAACAGCATGTCCATGCTAACTCGCCCAATCACCGCAACCAGTTGATCGGCAATTCGTACGACTGCGTCTTGTGCCGTGCGTGGATAGCCATCACCATAGCCTATCGCCACCACACCAACTCGCGATGGTCGCTGTGCTGTCCAGCGTGAGCCGTAACCCACCTGCGCCCCGACCGACAGCGTATGCTGTGCCATCAGAATCGACTCGACTGACATCACCGCTTGTAGTTGTAATTGTGCTGCGCTGTGATCGCTAAACGGCGAACTGCCATATAACATGATGCCCGGCCTAACCCAGTCGCCATGCAAGGCCGGCCAAGCGATCAAGGCGGCTGAGTTACAGGCTGAGGTTTGAATCGGTGCAAGTTGCTGTGCAAGATGAGCAAAAATAGCGGTTTGTTGCGTATTGAGTGGATGTTCTGGCTGGTCGGCATTGGCGTAGTGTAGGGTGAGAATCAAGTGATAACCAACGGCACGCAGCCGTTGCGCAGCATCGAGTAAGGTCTCTGGCAATAAACCTAAGCGATTCATGCCTGCATTAAGCTTGAGCCAAATCGTCGCACCCTGCACCACATGCTGTAGCGCCCAATCGACTTGGCAGGCTTGATGAATCACGCACTGTGCGCCAATCTCAGCCGCACGTTGCCAATCGCACAGACTAAAAGCACCTTCCATGATCACAATCGGTCGTGAGGTCAGGGCGCGGACTTGCTCTGCCTCGGCCAAAAATGCCACGCCAAATGCATCAGTGTCAGTCAGTGTGTGTACTGCAAAGCCAAGGCCATGCCCATACGCATCAGCCTTCACCATCGACAGCACTTGGCTGTTCGGTGCAAGTTGGCGAACACGCTGTAAGTTATGTTGTAGCGCAGTCGCGCTCAGTATGATGCGGGTATCCCGCATAGCGCACCTTCCTGCTTAAAGCATTTTGATCAATATCTTGCGATATGCTTACTCATCATCATCGGGACGATAGTATTCCGGTGCAAGATTGGTAAAACGGGTAAAGTGTCCTTGAAAGGCCAGACGCACCGTACCAATCGGACCATTCCGTTGTTTGCCGATGATAATCTCAGCAGTGCCAGCATCTTTAGATTCTTTATTATAAACTTCGTCGCGATAAATAAACATAATCAAATCCGCATCCTGCTCAATCGCGCCAGACTCACGCAGATCGGACATGACCGGACGTTTGTTGGGCCGATTTTCCAGACTACGGTTGAGCTGTGATAGCGCAATCACCGGACAGCTCATTTCTTTGGCCAGTGCTTTTAAGCTGCGTGAGATTTCTGAAATTTCGTTGACACGGTTATCACCACTGCCGGGTACACGCATCAGTTGCAGATAATCGACCATGATTGCACCGATTTTACCGCCGTGCATTTTGGCAATACGGCGGCAGCGTGAGCGTAGTTCGGTCGGTGGTAGGGCAGACGAATCATCAATATACAGCAGTTTGTTTTGGAGCTGACCCATGGTACTGGTCAGTCGCACCCAGTCCGCTTCATCTAAGCGGCCTGAACGCAGCTTACCTTGATCAATTGCGCCAAACGATGAAATCAAACGAGTCGCCAGCGAATCCGCAGGCATTTCCATCGAAAACACCACCGCGGGTAGCTTGGTGTTAAATAACACGCTTTCCATCAAGTTCATGGCAAAGGTGGTTTTACCCATCGATGGACGCGCCGCAACGATGACTAAATCGCCTTTTTGCATGCCAAAGGTTTTATTGTCTAGCTCCAAAAATCCTGTCGAAATCCCTGTGATCGCGCTGTCATTTTTTTGCAGCTCTTCGACCTTGTGGATCACGGTTTTTAGTACAGCATTAATCCCTAAAGGGCCACTTTCACTCGAGCGATTATTATGTTGCTCGGTAATCGAAAAAATCCGTCCTTCGACCTCGTCCAAAATATCATTCACGCCGCGACCTTTCGGGTCATAGGCGGACTGTAGCATGTCATTGCCGACTTTAATGAGGTCGCGCAGTACCGACAATTCACGGACTTTTTCGGCATAGGCGGACAGGTTAAATAAACTAGATGGGCTTTCAGCCAGTAATTTAACCAGATAGTCTTGCCCCCCAATTTCTTTCAAAAAATGCTGACCTTCGAGCCAGTCGCTGACCATCACTGCATCGTATGGCATGTTGGCCGCTGCCAAATTGCTGATGGCCTGAAAAATCAAGCGGTGACGTTGGGCATAAAAATCTGATTCGTTTAGCACTTCGCTGACTTGATCCCACGACTCGGCAATCGACATCAACGCCGCCAATACCGCTTGCTCCATGTTCATGCTGTGTGGTGGGACACGCAGCTCACGCGCGGCTTCCGCAGCCAGTGTCGGCTTACGGTCGGCTTGAGTGGCGCGGTCTCGCATACTGATAAATTCAGGCATGTTCAAAGTCACCTGTGGGTCAAACCATCGAATAGCACACAACGAATGGCGACAAAAAAAGACAACGTGCCCCAGTCACAGCAAGCCGAATCAGCTTGCGTCCGCTGAGGGTGTCAGTCAAATCGCGAGGATAAAAAAAGGGTACGCGCTAGGCATACCCTTTGCAACACCTGTCCATCTAATAGCAATGCTTTAGCGGCTAGGTGTTGGATTTGTTGAGTAATATTTATTACTCAGCAATGATGGTGACTTGAACTTCAGCAGTAACATCATGATGCAATTGAACAGCAATGAAGTATTCGCCAGTATTGCGCAGAGCGCCGTTTGGCAAACGTACTTCAGTACGGTCAACTTCTAAGCCAGAGGCTGTGAGTGCATCTGCAATGTCGCGTGTGCCGATCGAACCGAACAGCTTGCCTTCATCGCCAGATTTGGCGGTGATGACCACGTTGACTTCGCCGAGTTGCTCAGCACGTTGTTGTGCAGAGGCTAACACTTCAGCTTCTTGACGCTCAAGCTCAGCACGACGCGCTTCAAAAGTAGCGGTGTTGGCTTCAGTCGCTGATACTGCTTTAGCTTGAGGGATTAGGTAGTTACGACCGTAACCTGATTTAACAGATACTTTGTCGCCTAATGCACCAAGGTTTTTAATGCGTTGTAAAAGAATAACGTCCATGGATCACCTCACTGATGATTGTCGGTGTAAGGGATCAAGGCGAGGTAGCGAGCTTGCTTAATTGCAAGTGCCAATTGGCGCTGATAGCGTGCCTTGGTGCCAGTAATGCGGCTAGGAACAATTTTACCGTTTTCGGTAACGTATTGCTTTAGCGTTTCAAGGTCTTTGTAGTCGATGTAAACGGTGTTCTCAGCTGTGAAGCGGCAGAACTTACGACGACGATAGAAACGTGCCATCTTGATCTCCTTAGGCGTCTAATGACTGATGAGGTGCATCATCGCTGCGTGATGCTTTACGCGCACGCTTCTCTTCAGCACTCTTGGCCAGCAGTGATTCTTCAGTGATGGCGGCATCACGACGAATGATCAGGCTACGGATGATGGCATCGTTGTAGCGGAACAATTCTTCCAACTCATCCAAGGTTTGCTGACCACATTCGATGTTCATCAAAATGTAGTGGGCTTTATGGATTTTGTTGATTGGGTAAGCCAGTTGACGACGACCCCAGTCTTCGAGGCGATGGATTTGACCATCGGCATCTTTGATGTGAGTCAAGTAACGCTCGACCATGCCAACGACTTGATCGCTTTGGTCTGGATGAACCAGTAGTACAACTTCGTAATGACGCATTATCGCTCCTTACGGGTTAGGCAGCCCTCCGCACGATGCGAAGAGCAAGGAGTTTACGGTGTGCCCAAGAGGCGACCGCATCGCAAAAAATGCGAAGGGCAGATTCTAGCTGGGTTTGCTGTGCTAAGCAATCAATTTTCTGGGGGTGCGGTCGGTAAGGTGGTGTGTTGGATACAAGGTGTGGCATGGATTTTATGCGTTCGCTTGCCTTGCATATTGATGATTTTAAAACACCAGCCTACACACTGAATCACATCGCCGCTCTGTGGAATCCGACCCAGTTGTAGCATCATCAAGCCTGATAATGTGTTGTAGGTGTCACTATTGTCTTCAGGTAGTTGTTCGATATGCAGTAGGTCTTTGAGGATTTCATTGGGAATCAGACCATCGACCAGCCAGCTGCCATCGTCCTGTGCCGTGGCCCAAACATCGTCTTCATCAACTGGTGAAAAGTCGCCAGTAATCGCTTCAAGTAGGTCTTGGGCAGTGACAATGCCTTGTAAGTCGCCATATTCATCGACCACAAAGGCCATTTCGGTTTTGGATTGGCGCAAGGTATTGAGGAGTTCCATCGCGTTCAATGAGTCGGGGACATACAGTGGCTCAGTCAGCAGTGGCTGAAGATCTTCAAAGCCATCGTTCACTGTTTGCGCCAGTATGTTTTTTGCACTGACTAAGCCGATCACATCGTTAATACTTTCACGGCACACTGGAAAGCGGCTATAACGACTGGCGATGATTTTTTTGAGACTGAGTTCAATCGGGTCGTTTAATGATAGCCAGACGATATCCAAACGCGGCACCATCAAGCTGACGATTTTACGATCTTCCAGTCGAAACACATTGCGCAGCATTTGATGTTCTTGTTCATCGAATAGGCCGCTTTCACTGCCTTCTTCAAGCATGGCATGAAACTCTTCGGGGGTCACACTCGGCTCAGGCTGTGGTTTTATCCAGAGCAGCTTTAGGGTGAGTCGGCTTGAGAGCGCTAACAAATCAATCATCGGTTTACTGATCAGGCTGAGCCAGTAGATTGGGCGAGCAACCGCGCAAGCAATCGGTTCAGCTGCCTGTTGCCCCAGTTGTTTTGGTGTGAGTACCGCCAGCACGAGGCTTAAATAACTGGTAAGAGCCACAATAATAATGCTGCTACAGAGATCAGTAATACTGTTGGGCAGGTCACTCTGCTGGTTTAAGTAGGCAGAGACACGGGCTGAAAATTGTGAATGTGCCAAAACGCCGATACAAATTAAAATCGACACCATGCTGATTTGAACCGTAGAAATGAGTCGCGCAGGGTTTTGAGTCAGCAGCAGTGCTACTTGTGCGCCCCGCAGACCTTGATCTGCCAGCTTTTGTAATCGTGCAGTTCGAGCTTCGAGTAGAGCCGTTTCGGACATCGCAAGCAGGCCACTCAACCCCATCAATCCCAGTAAAAACCATATCATTGGTGTGCAGATCTTGCTAAGCAAGCCTGATCATGCCACAAACAAGTGATGCTTGCATGTCAGGTTGCTTGCTTAGGCGATGGGTTAAACTGTTGATTTAGGTGCTTGATTGTTTGGTATTGCGATTAGGCAGTTGTTCAGGCCGCGCATCGACGACTAAGGTGCTGGATAAACGGTCATGTAGGCTAATCCGCTGCTCAGAAAACAGCAGCATTCCCAGATCCACCAGCAACACGATGATACCAATCATGGGCAGGTTATAGCCTAGGTTAATCAGTAACGTTCGAATCACAAAGCTATTCATCGCCCCAGTTTTAACGCGGCTGGTTTGATCGACAATACGGGTGTTCATGACGATTTTACCGAAGCTTTGCCCGCGTGTAATAATCAAAAATGCTTGTACCAACAGCAGTCCGAGCATCAAGCCACCCGTGAGCATCATGCTGTTTTGCGAGACGCTTTGGTTCATGATGGCTTGCATATCGGCCATCGTACCGCTGCTATTTTCAAGTGCTTTAAAATCGAGCTGTTGTAGCGCAGGAAACATCGCCAGTAGGGTCAATACATTATCAATGACTGCGCCTAATAAGCGCTTGCCAAGACTGGCAATCGGCGCAGCAGTCACAGCGGGTTGTGCATTTTTGTTGAGATTGACCGCAGCGGATGCTTGAGATGCGCTCACTGGTACGTCTGTGGTCTGGTTTAATGAACCCGCCGCATGTGGTGCGTAGTGTAAACGTCCAGCAGTCAGTTGGCCGAGTGGTTGCCAGTTATCCAAGCCATCATGCCATGCCAGATCGCTGAGCTGTACTTGTCCAGCCGCCAACATGCTGTTGACCTGTTCTAGGGTGTAGGGGCCTGCTTGCTCTCGGTTGCGAGCCAGATAAATCTGCATAAAAAAATCCTGTTCCAACGGGCTATCAGATTTTGAACGAAAAAAAGGCTCATCTGCAATGAGCCTTTGGTATCGGGCGGGGCGGGTTGCGGATTTTCCCATGCAGATAGGGTGGTCTGCATGGGATTGGCCTATGGTTGCTTAACGCTGGCCATCTGCCAAGAAAAACCACGTATCCAGTACCGAGTCTGGATTGAGCGATACTGAGTCAATCCCTTGTTCCATCAGCCATAACGCAAGATCTGGATGATCGGATGGTCCTTGACCACAGATGCCGACGTATTTGTTAGCTTTGTGGCAGGCGGCAATCGCCATCGACAACAGGGCTTTGACCGCTGGATCACGCTCATCAAACAAATGTGACACGATACCTGAGTCACGGTCGAGTCCCAAGGTGAGCTGGGTCAGATCGTTGGAGCCAATCGAGAAGCCATCAAAATGCTCAAGGAATTGATCAGCCAATAGCGCATTGGTTGGCAATTCACACATCATGATGACGCGTAGGCCATTTTCGCCGCGACGTAGGCCATTGGCGGCCAGCAGCTCAATGACACGTGCTGCTTCACTGACAGTACGCACGAATGGAATCATGATTTCGACGTTGGTCAAACCCATCTCGTCACGGATTTTTTTCAGGGCGCGACATTCTAGCTCAAAGCAATCACGGAAATTATCCGACACATAGCGACTCGCACCACGGAAGCCGAGCATCGGGTTTTCTTCCGATGGTTCATACAGCTTGCCGCCGATTAAGTTGGCATATTCGTTCGATTTAAAATCGGACATGCGTACAATCACGGGCTTATCGGCAAAAGCAGTTGCCAGAGTCGCAATCCCTTCGACTAGTTTTTCGACATAGAATTCAACAGGTGAGGCGTAACCTGCACTACGCGCTAACACCGCATTTTTAATTTCACGCGGCAAGCTATCGACATTCAGTAGAGCCTTAGGATGCACGCCGATCATACGGTTAATGATGAATTCTAAACGCGCGAGGCCAATACCTTGGTTTGGCATTTGGGCAAAATCAAAGGCACGATCAGGATTACCGACGTTCATCATGATTTTAAAGGGTAGGTCGGGCATCGATTCAATCGAATTGCGCTGTACTTCAAAGTCTAGTGCACCTTCGTAGATAAACCCCGTATCCCCTTCAGCACAGGAGACGGTGACGTCTTGGCCTTCTACCAGTACTTCGGTCGCGTTGCCACAGCCGACAATCGCCGGTACACCCAGTTCACGCGCGATGATCGCCGCATGGCAAGTCCGGCCACCACGATTGGTGATAATCGCTGCGGCACGTTTCATCACCGGTTCCCAATCAGGATCGGTCATGTCAGACACCAGCACGTCACCAGCTTGCACTTTATCCATTTCTTTCAGTGAATTGACGATGCGGACTTTACCTGAGCCGATGCGCTGGCCAATCGAGCGGCCTTCACACAAAACTTTGCCTTTTTGCTTCAGCAAGTAGCGTTCCATCGTGCCGACATTTTGGCGGCTTTTCACCGTTTCAGGCCGTGCTTGAACGATGTAAAGCTGACCATCATCACCGTCTTTAGCCCACTCGATGTCCATCGGTGTGCCGTAGTGTTCTTCGATGATGAGGGCTTGTTTTGCGAGTTCAGTCAGTTCAAGGTCATTCAGTGCAAAATGTTGGCGTTCAGGTTTTTCAACATCCACGATCACGGTCGATTGGCCAGTGACACCCGATTCACCATAGATCATTTTTTGGTGCTTGCTGCCGAGGTTACGGCGTACCACGGCAGATTTGCCATTTTTGAGCAGATGCTTGGATAAATAAAATTCATCTGGATTCACCGCGCCTTGCACCACCATTTCACCCAAGCCATAGCTCGCGGTGATAAACACCACATCACGAAAGCCGGATTCAGTATCCAAGGTAAACAGCACACCAGACGCGCCAGTTTCAGCGCGTACCATGCGCTGAATGCCCGCCGACAGCGCAACACCTTGATGTGCATAGCCTTGATGCACGCGATAGGAAATCGCACGATCATTGAATAAAGAGGCAAATACTTCTTTAACTGCGACTAACACGTTGTCGATGCCACGAATATTCAGGAAGGTTTCTTGTTGACCCGCAAACGACGCATCTGGCAAATCTTCGGCAGTGGCAGAGGAGCGTACGGCAACCGCGATGTCCGCATTGTCCTTAGACAACTCGGCAAAAGCGGCACGAATCTCAGTTTCGAGTTCGGCGGTCAGTGGTGTTTCCACGACCCAATTGCGGATTTTTGCGCCAGTTGCAGTCAGTGCGCTGATGTCATCGACGTTGAGCTGATCGAGTTCGGCTTGAATTCGGGCATTCAGTCCGCTTTGTTCAAGGAAGTCACGATACGCTTGTGCAGTGGTGGCAAAACCGCCCGGTACGCTGACTCCTACACCGGCCAAATGACTGATCATTTCGCCTAGACTGGCATTTTTACCACCCACACGCTCAACATCATGTTTGCCGAGCTGTTCTAAACCAATCACACGTGCTTCCAAGATTGACGCTCCATTTTTCGTTCAATAACTGCCACTGGATCACAGCGGCACGCGATTTGTGTCCACTTGCCCGATCAAGGCAGGAGACAGCACCTAAGGTTAAGGCTTACTATAAAGACTATCGTCGATCAAGACAAACGTCAGTGGGGTCTGTATGACTGTTAATCCAGCAAATCGTCGCAGTGTATTCTTTGTGTCAGATGGTACAGCGATTACGGTTGAAACGCTGGGACACTCGGTATTGTGTCAGTTTCCAGATGTAGAGTTTGATATTAAAATTATGCCGTATGTGGACAGTGAGGAGCGAGCACTAGATGTGGTGTCAGCAATCAATCAAGCTGCAATCACTGATGGTGCGCCGCCGTTGGTGTTTGATACCTTGATTGATTTGGATGTGAGGGCGATTATTAATACCGCCACTGCATTTAATCTTGATGTGTTCGAAGGCATTATTGGTAAAATCGCGGGTGAGCTGAATGTAGAGCCGGCGCCGTTGGTGGGCAATTCCCATAGCTCCGTTGACTCTGATAGCTATAAGGCGCGGATTGATGCGGTACATTTTGCCTTGGATAACGACGATGGTGCGCGGACACGGCACTACGATATGGCCGATATTATTTTAATTGGGGTGTCGCGCTCAGGTAAAACCCCGACTAGCCTGTATTTAGCTTTACAGTTTGGCTTGCGTGCCGCCAATTATCCGATCACTGAAGAGGATCTAGACGATAATCGGTTGCCTAAAGTGTTGCGTGAGTACAAGCATAAATTATTTGGGCTGATGATTGAACCAGACCGTTTGGTGGCGATTCGTAAGGAGCGCAAGGCGGGCAGTCGCTACGCCAGTTTTCAGCAATGCCAAATGGAGTTGCGCGCGATTCAGGGCATTTATACGTCGGAGGGGATTCCGTGTATTGATGTGTCTGAGATGTCGATTGAGGAAATTGCTACCCGCATTATTCAACGCACCGGACTACAGCGGCGGATTAATTAGGCAGCTATGCATGCTTTACCTTGCAGCACAATGGGTCTGGCCGCCGTCCATAAACCCTGATCTGGTTTGTGGCGGTTGAGTAAGACAATCGTGTTGCTTTGGTTGAATGGGACTGGTGTCGTGGACGGAGTTTGCTAGTATCCGATTTTGTCTTTGAGTCACCATCATGCGACATCAACAACGCTTGCGGGTTGGCATGTTATTTACTGCTTCTTTGTGGATGGTCGGTTGTCAGCCGACCACCCCTGCCACGTCTACGGATACCCAAACAACACAGCCAGCATTAGGTAACCATACTGGTCAAAGCCAAGCGCAAAAATTCCAGAATGAAGTTGCCCCTGAGATCGACTTGGGCTATACCGTGGCGAAACGCACTTAGGATTTTAGAAAGTCCTTGATCAGCGTCACCAAGCGTTGCACCAACTCATCCGCATCCGCCTGACTTAGATTGAGCGGTGGCAATAAGCGCACGACTGTATCGGCGGTGACGTTGATGATCAGATGCTGTTCATCCCGCGCACGCGCGACTAATGCCGCACAAGGTACCGGCAACTCCAGCCCGAGCATCATGCCAAAACCACGCACTTGTACACCAAGTCCCGCCAGCGCTTCGGCGAACTGCGCTTTTAAATATGCTCCGACCGTGGCTGCATTTTCAATCGCGCCTTCATTGCGCAGGCACTCAATCACCGTGTATACGGTGCGACAGGCGAGTGGTGTACCGCCATAGGTGGAGCCGTGGTGCCCCGCACTGAATAGATTGGTTGCCCGACCACTGACCAGACACGCCCCGACCGGAAAGCCATTACCCAGACCTTTGGCCGTGGTCAAGACATCTGGCGTGATCGTGGTGTGTTGATAGGCAAAATAAGTGCCTGTTCGACCATTGCCGGTTTGGATTTCATCCACCATCAGTAGCCAGTCCTGTTGATCACACAATGCGCGCAGTTGTTCTAAATAGACAAAGCCTTGTGGAGCAGTATTGATGCCACCCTCACCTTGAATCGGCTCTACTAAAATCGCGACGATTTCATCATGCTGTGCAGCGAGTGCTTCGATTGCGGCGACATCACCAAACGGTACCCGCAAAAAACTGTCATTTAAGGGATAAAACCCCTGTTGGATTTTTGCATTGCCAGTCGCTGATAGGGTCGACAAGGTACGACCATGAAATGACTTTTCCATGACGATGATTTTAGGCTGTTTGTACTGGCGGTTATGCCCATATAGGCGTGCGAGTTTGATCGCGGCTTCATTGGCTTCTGCACCTGAGTTGGCGAAGAAGCACTGTTGCATGCCGCCGACTTCACACAGCAGTTTGCCCGCAGCTTCTTGCCACGGCACTTGGAATAAATTACTGGTGTGTACCAGCGTCGCGGCTTGTTCGGCAATCGCAGCAGCCACCACGGGATGGGCATGGCCTAAGCCACATACCGCAATACCAGTTAGTGCATCGAGATAAGCCGTCCCCTCTGCGGTATACAGCCATGAGCCTGCCCCACGCACAAACGCAATTGGCTGACGGGCATAAGTCGGCATCAAATGACTCGATTGTGGGTCAATCACCGGTGCGGTGGTCAGGGTTGGACTAACAGGCGCAGGCGCGTTCATGGCGTAGACTCGCGAGTAACACAGAAAAGAAGCTGCATCTTAACAAAAGATTTGGGTCTAGGCAGATGGAAAATCAGTGCGACAAACAGTCATTTGTACAGAAAAACGCTATAATCGGTTCACTGACTGATGAGGTAAGGGTTATGCAAGACGCACAAAACGCAGCAAACGCAACTGAGGCGTTGATTCGTGAGCAAATTGCCAAGCATCCGGTGATTTTGTACATGAAGGGCACGCCACAATTCCCACAGTGTGGTTTTTCGGCGCGTGCGATTGAGGCATTGAGCCAGATTGGCCGTCCATTTGCCTATGTGAACATCTTAGAAAATCCTGATATTCGTGCCACCTTGCCGAAAATCGCCAATTGGCCAACCTTTCCACAACTGTGGGTGGCTGGTGAGTTGGTTGGGGGCAGTGATATTATTTTGGACATGTTCCAAAAAGGCGAGCTACAGCCGCTGGTTCAGGACAATAGTCCAGAACAAGCGTAATTGCGCCACGCTGTAAAATACACAAAAAGGGCGATCTGATCGCCCTTTTTTAATGATTGTGATGGCGTAGATGGATCTGATAGCAGTCATCTAGTGCAAGCTTATAATAAGCAAAGCCCTCGGCGGCCGCGTCAAAGGCACGTCGTTGCATCTCAGGGTCACCATCTGCCAGCAGTTTGATCAGCTCCATCGCCTCATGTGGATGCGCATCATCATACATGGCGTGCGAGCGTAGCCATGCCAAGGTACGTGTGCTGATATCAATGCCATCGACGTCGCTGTAGGCTTTAATGCCTTTATACACTTGAATCGTCCAATCACCGGTCGCCCATTCAATGGCGAGGTTAGTGGCTGCAATCCCTTCGGCCAGCCCCATACGATGATTGACACTCCACAGATAGTGGTTGACGGCGTTCATGGCCGCGGAGGGTTGCACCTGATTGAGCTGTGTTTCACTGAGCCCAAAACCTAGCGCCCAATCACGATACCAATACAGGTGATTTTCTTCGATTTTAATATTTTGAATGAGCCAGTTGCGTGATTCAGTGATGCCAGCCTGTTCGAAATAAATCGTTTTAGCAAGGTTTAATCCCATGTAAGAGGGGAAGCGCGCCACGAGTGGGTAAAAGTTCAGCAGCGCATGGCGAAAACATTCGAGATGCAAGCGACCATCAGCCATTGCCTGAAACAAAGGATGCTGTACCACTTGGTTCTTCAGTGGGATTAGATTGTCCCAAAAATCAGCAGCCCATCCCGTATGCGGCGTGCAGACTAAGCTGTTCTTGTTGGGCATTCTGGTGCGGCTATTCATGTAATCATCCTATCCATGCCCCGAGGGGCGATGAGGAAGTGGCTATCAGGATTTGACAGTCACTTCTTGACTATTTTGCCGTAAATAGCCAGCTTTTTATGCGACCATATCTAAATTATAGGTGTTTCAGACGAAAGGTTAAACTGCCTTGTAGATTTGTACGCTATCTTGAGTGACGATGTCAGTTCAGTTTCCGACTACAAGTGACGCAAGAAAATCGCCATTGGTCGAGCTTGTACTGCAAAAAATCGGATTATCCTTTACTGCTAAAGTAAGACAATTAGTATAGTAGGTCAGCATAGCAAACCAAGGAGTGGGAATGCGCTGCAATAATGATTTAGCGGTTGATAGATGTTGTCAGGGTAGGGAGTAGCATCATGAGTTCTGGACGCTCTCAAAGATTAAGTGGCTCATCAATATTAAGACCATCTGATCTACAGCTTTGTCTACTATTACGTTTTCGGCCTGAATTAGAGCAACGTTATTCTCACTTACACAACCAACAAGCGGCTCATAGCTTTCGCTACCGTGCGGCAGTGATATTTTCACTCTATCTGATCTTGGCTACAGGGATTGCTCGCTTGCTTCCTACAGGGCAGGTCATGCCATGGCTGACAATCTACGGTTGGGTTGCGGTGATTATTGTTACGGCGGCTGCGTTGTCGCACTTGCGTGAATTCGATGACTGGTTTAGCTGGTATGTTGGGATTGGCAGTGCAATTTCGATTGCCTTGTCAGTGTTGGCTGCGTCTTTTATCCAAGGCGATCATAGCGATATTTTGCTGCATGTGGCGATTATGTATGCAGTGATGATTGTGTATGGTTTTACCGGCTTACCGTTTTATCCAGTGATGATTGCAGGCTGGGGCGGCGGGGCTTTAGGGGTGTTGGCCAGCCAGCAACTGGATGGTGTGGTGGATGGGCAGTTGTTGTTGCGTACATATAGTGGCCCTAGTGTGTTGGGTATGTGTTTAGCCTATGCGGCTGATTACCGAAGTCGTATTAACTTTTTACAAGCATGTGCTTTAGAGCATGCGCATCAAGACACTGAGCGAAAAAATAAACTCTTGCAGCAGTTGAGTTGTGTCGATGCGCTGACTGGACTGAGCAATCGTCGGCACTTGGATGATGTGTTGCGTGAGGAGTGGAATCGGGCGATGCGACAGCAGCAACCGCTGGCGCTACTGATGATCGATATTGATTACTTTAAACTATATAACGATACCTTGGGGCATCTTGCGGGCGATGCGTGTTTACGGCAAGTGGCCGATCTGATTGCTCAGTTAGCACGGCGCAGTGGTGATTTGGCCGCACGTTATGGCGGCGAGGAGTTTGTGTTGCTGTATCCCTCGACCAATTCAAGTCAGGCAGTACAGCTGGCACGTGAATTATTGGCTCATATGGATCAGGCGGCTATTCCACATCCTGATAGCCCATTGGGTGGGTATATGAGTCTAAGTATTGGGATTGCGGTGATCACCCCGCCTTTTGGGGTGCCCTTGGAAATTATTCTGGATCAAGCTGATCACGCACTATACGAGGCAAAAATGAACGGCCGCAACCGTTCGGTGCTATTTGGGATGGGTGAAATTTTGCACAAACCATCGTCAGTAGCGTGAGTCGTGTAGTGGCGCGATGCCCCAATCTCAAGGGGCTTCGCTGAGTGGCTTACTGTGTGACCGCCTCAGTCACGTCAGCCACATTACTTTTTTTATCCTTCGACTTTTTTTTGCGTTTTTTGCCAGATTGCTCTGGCTCATGTTCAAGCGCTTGCCAGTGTTTAAGCTGGCGCATCACTTCCGCAAAAATACTCTGTTTCGGATACTTGCCTTTCGGGCTCATCTGACCAGCAGGCCGACCGATCAGCAGTTCAAGGGCTTGTTCAACGCTGTGCACTGCATGCAGGTGAAACTTGCCTTGCCGCACTGCCTCAATTACATCGGCACGTAACATCAAGTGTTGGGTGTTGAGCGCAGGAAAAATCACGCCTTGTGATCCCGTCAGGCCTTGCAGCATACAAGTGTCATAGAAGCCTTCGATCTTGGCGTTAATCCCGCCAATGGGTTGCACGATGCCCAGTTGATTCATGGAGCCGGTAATCGCCCATGATTGATCAATCGGCAGTTGGCTGATCGAGGAAATCAACGCAGACAGCTCTGCCAGCGTGGCACTATCGCCATCAATTTCGCCATAGCTTTGCTCAAATGCCAACGCCGCCGAAAAATGCAGCGGCTGGGTGCGCCCAAAATGCGCCCGCAAAAAACTCGACATGATCAGGATGCCTTTAGCATGTAAGGCACCACCCAAGTCGACACTGCGCTCGATATCGAGAATATCACCGGCACCTTGATACACCGCAGCGGTCAATCGCGCCGGTAAGCCAAATTCGCTGTCGGCATAATGCACCACGGTCAGCGCGTTGATTTGTCCCACACGTTGGCCTGTGGTCTCGATCAGTTGCGTGCCACGTTGCAGGTCATGCCAATACAGCTCTCGCAAATAGCCTAAGCGATAATTGCGCTCGGCGACAGTGGCTTGAATATGCTGTGCCGTAATCTGTTTAGCCTGCGCGGTGGTTGCCAGTTGATTGGCTTCACACAACAGATCACCCAGACTGGCCGCATGTAATGACAATGAGGCTTGATCTTCTGCTTTACGGCTGGAGTCCATCAGCAGTTCAGCCAAGCCAGTTCGATCAATCGGCAGGAGTTTTTTCTTATGCACATAATCTGCGATCAGGCGCAGGTAGTTCTGTTCGTTATCAGCGGTGCGCGGTAAGGTGTCACTAAAATCTGCCCGAATTTTAAACAGTCGATTCAGCTCGGGTTCAAACTCCAGCAATTCATAATAAATCTGTGGCTCACCCAGCAAGATGACTTTGACTGACAGCGGAATGCTGTCCGGCTCCAGCGAGATGCTGCCCGTCAGGGTCAGCATTTGTTCCAGCGAGGACAAGCGAAGCTGCCGCGAGCGCAAGGCGCGTTTGAGCCCTTGCCATGCGTAGGGTTGTTCGAGGATGTTTTCAGCTTCTAAAAATAAAAAACCGCCGTTAGCACGGTGCAGCGCACCTGAGCGAATTAAGGTGAAATCGGTGCTAATCGTACCCATTTGGGTCAGTTGCTCGACATGACCTAGCAGGTTGTAATGCGTGGGTAAATCTTCAAATACCACCGGTGCGCCGCTGTTGAGTTTATTGCTGACCATGATGTTGACTTGGTAGCGTGTTGGCACGCGGTCAAACATGGTCGGACGGTAATCATCATCTTCTTGCGCTAAAATATCTTCGATGTTCTCGACAATGTCTTGGCTGTAGGCTTTGAGGTAGGCGGCTAGATTATCGACATGCTCAAAGCGTTGTTCGATTTGGTTGACTTTAGGTAGGATGATTTCACTGGCCAGTCCGGCGTTAAGCTGAACCACTTGATCACGGGTTTGCTCCTCGATACGGCCAAGCTGTGCGCCGAGTCGTTCGAGTTTTTTGTCCATGTGCTGCATGTGTTGGCTGACTTGGGCGCGATGTTCAACAGGAATATGATCCAGTTCAATCGGCGTGGATTCAGCTTGGTCATGTACTTCAGCAGGCACAAAATGATGCTGCTCTTGGTTAGAGACCAGCATGAGATTCAGAGCTTCGCCTTCTTGGGTCAGCGCGAGCAGGGCATTTTGTTGTACTTGACTGGCTTGCTGGCGAATACTTTCAATCCGTGTGTGATAGCTGTCTGCGGTAAACGTGCGCTCTAGTTGTTTAAATAATTTTTCCCACAGTTGATGCATGGCTTTTTTAAATTTTGGCGCTTCACCGGCCAGCAGTGCTAACGCAATCGGCTGTCGGGCATCCTGAAAGTTATTCACATAGACCCAGTCATTTGGTGTGGGCATGCCAGTGGCGTGTTGGGCAAGTAGGCGTTTTAGCATGGTGCGTTTGCCTAGTCCGCCAGTCCCCACTGCAAAAATATTATAGCCATCAAAGGGGAGTGATAACGCAGTTTCAACCGCAGCACGGGCGCGCGTCTGGCCTAAAAAATCATTTAATGGTTGTACGCGTCGGGTGCTGGCGGGAAGTTGATCCAGCGCAGGTTGCCGCGTCAGTTGGTCTGCACTGAGTTTGCCATGCTGAAATGACGAAATGGACGAATGCGGTGTTGTATTGGATGCGGCAACAAGCTCAGATCCGTGATCGGCTTGGAGCGCATTAGAATCAGGCGTACTCATGATCACAACTTAAAGGTAAGACCGCCACAGTCTAACAATAAAAAAAACAAATCGCATTAGGGTCTGCCGAGGTTTGCCAGATGAATCTCGACCCATCTGCACTCGTTTACCTTGCCTAACGATTTAAATACGGATCGTCGAATGAGCCTGTGTTCAAATTGAGAATTAAGCCGGCGAGACTTTGTACCGGTTCACGAAAATTTAAAAACCGCACACGACCTGCTTCAAACACCTGCACGCCATATGGACAAGCATGCAGCAGGCGAATCGGGATGCCGCGATTGGGTAAGTGTTGCTCAATGTGTTGGCGATCTTGATCATCTAACACATACAGTTCGGGCCAGACATTCTCTAACCAGCAGATTTTGGCAAATCCATAAATCATGCGAAAGCG
>JBBKWW010000040.1:0-22039 GCA_037969155.1 Moraxellaceae bacterium | reverse complement strand
CAAAAAAATGCCAGTAAACGTCTGGCTGCCATCACGCGACTGGCATTTGAGTTGATTCCGCAAGATCCTAGCGCGGCAATCTATCGTCTGGGTGGGACGCTTGGCGACACGCATAAGCAGTGGTTTCGGGCAAAGTTTTTTCAGCAGTATCGGTTGTTTTTTCGCTATCATGCGGCCAGTCGGGTGATTGTGTATGCGTGGGTCAATGATGAGGACAGCAAGCGGGCGTATGAGAGTCGCGATGATGCCTATCGTGTCTTTCAAAAAATGCTGGCTAGTGGGCATCCGCCAGATGATTGGGGTGCATTGATGCAGGCGGTGCAGGGGTTGGGGGGCAACTAATAAGACTCATTAGAAAAATAGTCTGTATCAATCCGATGAAGCTGATATGTCTTGGTAATACTGACACCTACACCAAACTCAATCATCAGTTGGGCAAGACGAATACCATCGACCAAAATAATCCTAGATTTTTTGGCTGAATCAATCGCCTCTTTAGTGAATGATGATGTTGTAATGAATACCCCTTTGGTTGCCAACTGATCAGATAGCGCCCCTTTAAACTTATGAATTTCTGGACGGCCTACACTACCCTCCCACCGCTTGGCTTGGACATAGATTTGATCTAATCCCAATCGATCCTCACTAATAACACCGTCAATTCCACCATCACCAGAACGCCCAATCGCTTTCGCTGCATCTTGATGCGAACCACCATAACCCATCGCGACAAGCACATCGATCACAAGTGTCTCAAAAAAGGCAGGAGAAACCACTTTGAGCTGTTCTAGCACATCATCTTGGAGCTGCTGCTTCAATAAAGCATACTGATTCTCCAGCCGCTCCAGAGGTGTTTGATCCTCTACTTGATCAAAAATGGATACAGTTTGATCCAGAGGAGCTAAGCTTTGATCTACTCGACCTTGCTTAAAGTCAACAAATTTTGGATATTGCATTAAAAATGCAACGCCATCTAAAGACAAATTTTCTTTCTTCAATAGTGCTTTTTTTCCCTCAGTTGTTATTTCGATAAAAGCTCTTTTGGGGGATTGGATCAGCCCTGCCTTTTTCAAGTACGTGCTTGCCCACCCCACCCGATTATTGATCACTCGCTGACCACTATTAAGCGTTTGGGATTTTTGTTCTTCAGTCAGTGCGAAATTATTGCTTAACGCCTCCACAGCCTCAATTGTACGACATGGCTGATCTTGCCGACCTAGCCACTGAAGCAAGGGCAAAATTAGTTGGTCGTAAGTTGGCATACTCATAATCGAAGACTCTATGTTAAGCAAAAATAAGCAGAGCGCTAGACTGGATTTTTTTCCAAAACATAAGTAAGCGTCGAGTTGCGCTGCTTGCGATCCCAAATCAAAGCGTTTTGGCTTCATCCAAAACGCTTATTTTTAACTGCCGCGAGCATAGCTCTTGGCGTTCGCTAGGCTTGAGCGAGGATCAGCGAAGCACTGCTTCGCCCGAGTGCAAGACGTAGCGAAGCGAAGTGCAGCGCCGCTTGAAAGACCGCTCTCACTCCCATTCAATCGTCGCGGGTGGCTTGCTGCTCACATCATAAGTGACTCGCGCCACCTCTTTGATTTCATTCATGATACGATTGCTAACAGTTTCGATCAACTCATACGGCAGATGCGCAAAACGCGCGGTCATAAAGTCCACGGTTTCCACCGCACGCAGCGCAATCACCCACGCATAACGCCGCGCATCACCGACCACACCGACTGACTTAATCGGTTGAAACACCGCAAACGCTTGGGCAGTTTTGGCATACCAACCACTGCGATTCAACTCTTCCATAAAAATCGCATCGGCACGGCGTAAAATATCAGCATATTCTTTTTTGACTTCGCCCAAAATCCGCACGCCCAAGCCCGGCCCTGGAAACGGATGCCGATAGACCATCGATTCGGGTAAACCTAATGCCACGCCGAGTTTACGCACTTCGTCTTTAAACAAATCGCGTAATGGTTCGACCAGCTTAAACGCCAAATCCTTCGGCAAGCCGCCGACGTTATGGTGCGATTTGATGTTATGCGCCTTACCGTGCTTGCTACCGGCTGACTCGATCACATCCGGATAAATCGTGCCTTGCGCCAAAAAGGTCACGCCATCCAACGCGCGGGCTTGTTCAGCGAACACCTCGATAAACTCACGACCGATGATTTTACGCTTGGCTTCTGGGTCACTTTCACCCGCCAATGCACCCAAAAAGCGATCTTCGGCATCGGCACGAATCACCCGAATGCCCATATTGTCGGCAAACATTTGCATCACTTGATCGCCTTCATTCAGACGCAACAAGCCATTATCGACAAACACACAGGTCAATTGATCACCAATCGCGCGATGCAGCAAGGCCGCCACTACTGATGAATCTACGCCACCTGATAAGCCCAGCAGCACTTTGTCGCCACCCACTTGGGCACGGACTTTGTCGATCAGTAAGTCAATGATATTGTCAGAGTTCCATGCGCTGGCACAGCCGCAAATCTCATGCACAAAGCGGCTCACCAATGCCTCACCTTGCAGGGTGTGGGTGACTTCTGGGTGAAATTGCACGCCATAGAACTGCCGTGCTTCATCGCTCATCGCGGCAATTGGGCAGCTTGGTGTACTCGCAGTGACCTGAAATTCAGCGGGAATTTTAGTGATTTTATCACCATGACTCATCCAAACCTTGAGCTTGCCTGCACTGTCTTCGATGCCATCAAATAAACGGTCGGCCTGCACCACCTCGATTTCGGCATAACCAAACTCATGCACCGTACCTGCTTCGACTTTACCACCGAGCTGCTCAGACATGGTTTGCATGCCATAGCAAACCCCTAACACAGGCACACCCAGCTCAAACACCAGTTGCGGTGCGCGTGGGCTATTCTCCATATGCACGCTTTCGGGGCCACCCGATAAAATAATGCCTTTGGGGTTAAATGCCCGAATCGCTGCCTCATCCATATCGTAGGCATACATTTCGGAATACACACCGGCTTCGCGCACCCGACGGGCGATCAATTGGCTATATTGTGAGCCAAAATCGAGAATCAAAATGCGGTCTTGGGTAATGCTAGGCGTGGTCATGGTCATCCAAACAGGCAAACGATTAATAAGCTGCATATTCTAACAGTTTTTAATCATCACACTAGCACTCGACAACGATGCCCGCAGCAGTACGCAAAAAACGCTGTTTTGGATTCAGCAAAGCAACCAGATCACGACCAAAGATTCAAAAAACTGTCAGTTGTACGACGTAACGCTGACGGACAGCCTGATTGGCTTCATGGTTTGCTGCAAGCACATGATCACGTTCAACAAAGCCGTGATTCAGCCGCACACAACAATATAGGATGACCGCAAGCATGATGCCGAACAATCTCGCAAAATCTGCCTTCAAAAACCCCGCTCTGGTACTGGCGATGGCCGCAATCTGTGGCTTCGGCATGGCAGGTTGTAACGATAATGATGACGACTTTGTCAGTAACTCAAGCCCGACACCGATGGTGACTGGCGACCTGATCGCACTCACTGAGGCAGGGCAAGTGGTTTCGGTCAATCGTAGTGCACCGAGTGCATTGGTATCGACACAAACAGTGATCGGCCTAAAAGCCAATGATAGCTTGATTGGCATCGATTACCGCCCAGCCGATGGCAAACTATACGGGGTCGGGATCAAGGGTAATATCTATACCCTTGATGCTTCGACAGGTATTGCAACATTTATCGTGGCACTCAGTGCAGACACTGAAAACGATAAAGATGACAATGCCGCCTTTACTCAAATTACTGGCAATGCCAGCCTGATGTCAGTCGACTTCAACCCTGCGGCAGATCGGTTACGGGTGATCAGTAGCGAAGGGCTCAACCTACGTATTAATGTCGATAATGGCAAAACCATCACTGATGGCATGGTCAGTGATGTGGGCACAGCAATGATTACCTCAGTGGCGTATACCAATAGCTTTGCGGGTACTGGTTCGACGCGACTCTTCGACATCGATGTGATGCAAGATCGGCTTTATTTGCAAAATGCAAATGCAGGCACGCTACTCACCTCTGCGCCGCTGGGGGTCAATGCAATGGGCAGCAGTGGCTTTGACATCGACGGTATGAATAACATGGGTTATGCCGCCCTTAAAGTCGGCAGCAGCCTACAACTGTATAGTATTGACCTTGCGAAGATTGGAACAGAAACCGCTGCGGCAATGAAGATCGGTGACCTCCCTGCGACGCTGATGGATCTACGCGGTATCGCCTTAAAACCTGCCATGAACTCAAGCACCATGCTGCAAGGGCTAAGTGCTGATAATCAGTTGGTCAGCTTCGCCCTATCGACCCCAACGATGACGACCAGCAAATCCATTACGGGCCTACTGGCAAGTGAAACCATCGTCGGTATCGACTATCGCCTACGCACCGAAACCGACAAATCAGGTGTGCTGTATGGCCTGTCCAGCCTTGGCAATCTGTATATGATCGACAGTAGCAATGGCGCTGCAACGGGTCGCCTCGCATTGATGGCTGACTCGACCGATAGTAGCGAGCCATTTGCGGGATTGTTCGGCACTAGCTTTGCGGTGGACTTCAATCCGTTTGCAGATCGTCTGCGTGTCCTCAGTAACACCGGACAAAGTCTGCGGATTAACGTCGATACTGGCGCAACCACCACTGATGGCTCAATCAATGGTGTAGCCAATGCAATGGTTTCGGCCGCTGCATATACCAATAGCTTCCAGCGTGCAGAACAAGGCTCAACCACTCTGTATGATTTAGATCAAACCGGTAATCAACTGTTGCTACAAAACCCACCAAATGACGGAACAGTGTCAGTGGTCGGCACTGGGTTAGGCATCACACTGGGCTTAAGCAACGGCATGGATATCGCGGGCGGTGATAACGGTCTGGTACTCGCCACCAACGGCGCGGGTTTATACCGCATTAATCTCATGACGGGTGTAGCGACCGAACTGGCCGCAAAAGTTGGCGGTGCAAGTACCCCTGCACTGGTTGACTTGGCGATTCTGCTGAAATAATTTTGGCTTGATACAGCGCCAAACAGCCGCTATCTGTCGATAGCGGCTTTTTTATACTCGGTGCAAAAAAATCTAATCTGTTTTTTTAGCCAGTAAACATCAGTCCAACGAATATTTAAAACTTATAGTGCACCTGCAACCACAACTTGCTCAGGTCTTGCTTGAGCGCAGCAGGCGTGGTGGCATCATCGCCGCCTTGATAGTGGGAAAATTTCAAGAGGCCCGTGGTATTGGCATTGATTTTACGCGCAGCACTCAGATCAAGCTCATCACCATAATGTGTATTCCCCTGCTCCGACTCAAAACGATGTAATGCAGCAGCCAGATTAAAGCCCGCCACCGCACCACTCAACTTGATATTGGTATCGACCAAACCCGCAGCAGGCGTGGCCAAAAACTTATCCGCCCAACCGTTAAAAGCATGTAGCGTTGCCAGCGGTGTAGTAAAGCCAGCTTCAAGGCTTTCTTGTTGCACACTGAGCTTGGCTGTACCAAAGTCATAACCGAGCATCAGGCTGTAATAATCTGCATCAGGCGCAAATGCCGCCACGCCATCGGCATATTTTTGTTGTTGTGCATAGGCCACATCATACAAAACATCTTGGGCTTTACCATCAATCCGAATCGAAGCGTATTGGCGGCTGCGGTCAGTTTGCGTGTTGGTTTTTAATGCCAGTTGTCCAAGAGCTTCGCGACCTTCTAAGCCAGCCCAAAACAGACTGACGTTTGCGCCGACTGGCGTTTTGATTTTGGCGTGAATCAACGGCAGGCGAATGTCACCGCTTTGACCGTTAATCATGGCGACTTGAGTCGCGTAAGCCACTTGTAGATCTAACCATGGCGCGAGGGTTTTGCTCTGGTAGCTCAGCGCATCAAACACCTGATCGTTTTGTCTCCAACCCACATCACCAATAAACCGTGCGTTATCGATCACCAATTTTTGCCGTCCGAGCGTTGCACCATAGCCACTGAAATAGGCTTGATTCACGGCCGTCAATTCAGGATCAGCCACCACCGCATATTTGGCATTTGGCTGTACCACCGGCAGATTATAGTCATCGACGATGGCGCGGATATCTTCAAATTCGACATAGGCTTTCACGCCTTGAATCGGCGCCGTCTCGTAGCCCAAAACACTGCGTAAGGTCAGCGCAGTGGCCTGGTCTGGCGTGCCGTCTTGCTCCACCATTTCTAGTCGTGGGCGTAGCTGGATGCTGATTTTTCCACCTTTTAAAGCTTCGGTCAACGTATCGGCGGCTTGCGCAGATGAGAGTAACGTGGCGGCGGCAACGCTGCTGAGCGTCAAGGCATATAATTTGTTCATGCTGAATATTCCTCAATGAGATTCGGCCATTACCACTGCCGAAACAAAATTTTGACAACCGACCCCCTAACGTCGTCAGAAGCGGACAACGCGACAGGGATATGTTCAGAGCATCGACAGAGGTGACCTGCCGAGGACGCTACAGCACGGCTTCGGTCTCTAGTGACACTGGCTTGCTGGCTGGTTTTGGCTCGACTTTGCGCTGCTTTTCATACAGAAAGCGCAGCACGCTTTGGCGGTAGTGGTTGTATTGCGGGTCATTGGCCAGCGCGATACGGTCACGTGGACGTGGCAGGTCGATATCCAGAATCTCACCAATTTTGGCAGATGGGCCATTGGTCATCATGACGATTTTATCTGACAGCAACACTGCCTCATCGACATCGTGGGTGATCATGATCACGGTGTTATGTAGCTCAGTTTGAATCCGCATCACTTCGTCTTGCAGGTGAGCGCGAGTCAGGGCATCCAACGCACCAAATGGCTCATCTAACAGCAACACTTTCGGCTGCATCGCCAGTGCGCGAGCAATGCCAACGCGCTGCTTCATGCCACCAGAGATTTCTGATGGGCGCTTGTCGAGTGCATGTGACATGCTGACCAAATTCAGATTATATAAAATCCAGTCTTTGCGCTCAGCGGAGGTCATACTACTTTTGAAGGTTTTATTGACTGCCAATTCAACATTTTCATACACGGTCAGCCACGGTAACAACGAGTGATTCTGAAACACTAGCGCACGATCAGGGCCGGGGCTATTCACCTCTTTATCTTCCAGCAAAACCACACCAGATGTCGGACGCACCAACCCAGAGATGATATTCAGTACCGTAGACTTGCCACAGCCTGAATGCCCAATGATCGACACATACTCGCCCTTTTCGACGTTTAAGCTAATGTTGTCGAGCACATGCGAGGTGATCGCACCGCGACTAAAACTCATGTCGATGTTTTGCAGACTCAAATAGGCTTTGCTCATCACACTATCCTCACATTGATCTTGATCTGGCAAACGGACAACCGCCTAGCCCGCTGACGTACCACGCGTAATCCAGTTGCCCACCGCAGCGACCAGACGATCCAAAATAAACCCCACCACGCCGACATAAATCAGTGCCAGTACGATGTCGCTAATCCGTGACGCATTCCACGCATCCCAGATAAAGAAACCAATCCCCACACCACCAATCAGCATTTCGGCAGCGACAATCGCCAACCACGACAAGCCAACCCCAATCCGCAGACCTGAAAAGATATACGGCGCAGCAGCAGGCAGCATAATTTTACTAAAGTATTCAATACCATTCAGTCGAATCACTTTGGACACATTGCGATAGTCTTCAGGGATATTGCGAATCCCGACCGACGTATTGATAATAATCGGCCAAATCGCTGTGATAAAAATCACAAAGATCGCAGATGGATTACTGTCTTGGAAACCGGCCAAAGAAATGGGCAGCCATGCCAGTGGCGGCACAGTACGCAACACCTGAAAAATCGGATCTAGCGCACGCATCGCCCACGTCGACTGGCCGACCAATACCCCTAGCGCAATCCCAGCAATCACGGCCAGCGCATAGCCATAAGCAACCCGCTGCAAACTAGCCCAGATTTGCCAGCCCAACCCGACATCATTGCCGCCATTGTTAAAAAATGGATCGACAATCAACTCCCACGTTTCAGACACCACCAGCGACGGTGCAGGCAATCTCGCCCCACTGCCCATGCACAACAACTCCCACAGCAATAGCAACAGGGTCAGCACAACGAGTGGTGGCAAGGTCTTGTGCCATAAAAATTGCCCAAAACTCTTGACCATCATCATGCTACGCGCAGCAAATGCTGATGTGCGTATCGGAGAGCTGGTGGTTTGTGTATCTGCAGAGACGCTCATATATTGCTCCAACATTCATCTATTCAAATCAGCCATCATTCGCCGGATCGCAGCACCCACCAAACGGTCGGTGCCGACTGGGGCTTAGCTCATTTTCTTAATGCTTAAACTGTCCAAGTACGCCTTCGGATTGGCTGGATCAAACTGCTTGCCATCAAAAAACGTTTCGATGCCACGTGACGTAGAGCTTGGGATATCGCTAGGACTCACGCCCAATGCTTGCGCGGCGTCACGCCACAAATCCTCACGGTTTACCTTGTCGATCAAGGCCTTGGTATCCAAGTCGCTGGGCAAATAGCCCCAACGCTGATTTTCGGTTAAGAACCACAGGTCATGACTCTTAAACGGGTAAGACGCTTGGTCTTGCCAGAATTTCATTTTGTGCGGGCTGTTGGTGACCACTCGTCCTGTGCCATAGTCAAACGTGCCTTTGGCACGGTCAATGATGTCCTCATAGGGCGCATTGATCCAACGACGACTTGAGCAAATTTTAACAATTTCCTCGACATTGGCCGGATCATCACAGTACTGCTGTGCTTCCAATACCGCCATCAATAACGCCTTACTCGCATTCGGATTGGCATCGACATAATCAGCACGCATCGCAAAGGCTTTTTCGGGATGATTACTCCATAGCTCACCAGTGGTCAGCGTCGAATAGCCAATTTTTTGGTTAATCAACTGCTCATTCCATGGTTCACCGACACAAAATGTATCCATACTGCCCACTTTCATATTGGCGACCATCTGCGGCGGCGGCACCACAATGGTGGAAATATCGGTATCTGGATTAATCCCATTGGCCGCCATCCAGTAACGCAGCCACAAATCATGTGTACCACCGGGGAAGGTCATGGCCGCCCGAATTTCTTTACCTGAAGCACGCTTGGCCGCCAATGCAGAGGTGAACTCTGGACTGGTCAAGCCGACATTTAAGGCTTTGTATTCATTACTCACCGAGATGCCTTGGCCATTCACATTCAGCCGTGCCAGGATATACATGGGGGTTGGGATATTGTTTGCAGTGACTGCACCGGTCGAAATCAGATACGTCATCGGTGTTAGCAGATGTGCGCCATCAATCCCGTTATTGGCGGATCCCAAGACCAGATTGTCACGGGTCGTACCCCATGATGATTGCTTAAGTACCTCGACGTCGGTCATCCCGTACTTGGCAAAAATACCTTTTTCAATCCCCACAAACAGCGGAACGGCATCGTTCAGTGCAATAAAGCCTAGCTTCGCTTTAGTGGTCTCAAGCGTGCCTGTTTTTGCAGTATGCGCTGTGGTCGATGCAGTGCTCTCACTCGATTCGGATGGCGTTTTACTACAGGCTGGCAGCAGCGTAGCCGCCACACCTAGCCCACCTAATGTTAAAGCCTGACCCAAGAACCGGCGACGACCATGGTCAGTCACCGCTTGTGGGTTTTCTAGTGGATTTGGGGTGAGTTTATTCATGCGTGGACACCTCGGGCTCAGACTAGGTTGCGACATAAAAAACGTCCACACGCTCTGCCAGCTTGTTGACTGGGTAACGAGTGGACGCCGTTGTCCTCTAACAATATGATCTGTGGTGTGCAACCGCCATTGACTGCCACTACAGGTAATTTATTAGATGCATAAAATATGCCAACTTAAAAAAACACGGAGCAAACAGCCAGAATATTAAAATAAGTAATTTAAAATCAGATATTTAACAAAAATACCATCTACGACCAATCGACAACACAACCACCAAACACTGCGCATCAAATGTGCAGCGACTGTGGCTCAAGTGGGCTCACTGGCTGTACATACTGGTGCAATAACCGCATCACAATAGCGCATCTTGAACCTTGTGATGCAATCTTGGCCTCGCTGGACTCTGTGTCCAAGCGGTATTACAATTTGGCACTGTTATTGCTAAACATTTGGCATGCTGCTGCACGTCGTCGCCAATGGTGGCTTCGATGTGTCCAGATGATTTGGCAGAGCTGCTATTCGCAATTTTGTCCAGCAAAGGCGCTGGCGTCCGGTTACTCCGTGGCGACTGTGCCTTTTTTTTTGCCAATTCTTCAATAGACAGTAACTGGCTGCTGTTATGGATACTTGAACACTATGGCAGATCGCTCGCATCTCACTAGCATTCGCTTTGCCAGTGCGCTGATCAGCAGTTGCTGGCAAGAGCGCTATACCTCACGACGGTTCGGCCACGATGTTGTAGCAGGACTCACCGTAGGGTTAATCAGTATTCCTTTATCGATGGCGCTATCGATTGCGATTGGCCTGCCCCCACAATACGGGCTGTATACAGGGATTGTGGCGGGTCTGGTCATTGCACTGACTGGTGGGTCTCGCTTGAGTGTGTCGGGGCCTACGGCGGCTTTTGTCGTGGTGTTGCAGCCCATCGTGGCTGAATTTGGTCTCGGTGGGCTATTGTTTGTGTCATGGTTGGCCGGTCTGATTTTGATGTTTTTGGCCTTGGTTCGGTTTGGTCAATTTATTGAGTACATCCCAACTGCGGTCACACAAGGCTTTATTACCGGTATCGCCGTTATTTTGGCAGTGTTACAGATCAAGGATTTTTTCGGCTTACCACTCACCCATCTGCCCAGTGATTTTGTTGAAAAAATTGGGTTACTGTTACGCAGCCTTGATCAATTGCACTGGCCGAGTATGCTGGTCGGCACACTGACACTACTGGCATTAATCGCATGGCCAGCACGCTGGGCAAAAATCCCCAAGCACCTGCCCGCCGTACTGCTGGGTTTGGCCACCGCGCTGTTACTGGATCGATTGGGCTATCCCGTGGCAACGATTGCCAGTGAATTTTCATTTAATGCAGGCAATGGACAACTCGGTCATGGCATTCCACCCATGCTGCCGCAGTGGGGATTGCCGTGGCAGCTACCCCTGGCCAATGGCCATCAGATTATGTATACCGACACCTTGCGTAGTTTTTTTATTGCAGCCTGCACCATCGCGGTACTGGGTGCGATTGAGTCACTGCTGTCAGCGGTCACCTTGGATCAACTGACCCAACAGCGGCACAATAGTAATGGTGAGCTGCTTGGGCAAGGGTTGGGCAATTTGGCCGCGCCGCTGTTTGGCGGCTTTGCAGCATCAGCATCCTTATCGCGTTCGCTGGCCAACTATAGCGCTGGTGCAACCTCACCCGTGGCCGCAGTCATCCATGCACTGGTGTTGGTATTGGCGATTTTAGTGCTGGCTCCGGTGCTGAATTGGCTGCCCATGCCAGCGATGGCAGCCTTGTTACTACTGGTGGCATGGGAAATCAGTGGCATCAAACGAATCCGCCAATTGTTCCGACGCGAGGCACATGAAGAACGTCTGGTGTTTTTAGTGTGCCTAAGCTTAACGGTGTTGTTCGACATGGTGGTCGCCATTAGTGTCGGCATCGTGATGGCCGCCTTAATGTTTATGCGCCAAGTGGCAGCGATGACCCGCGTCACCAATGTCAGCAAACAACGAAAATTAGTCGGAGATCAACCGATCCCAACCGACTGGAAAATCATTAAAATCTCAGGCCCACTGTTCTTTGCAGCAGCAGATCGTGTGTTCGATGAGCTGCTAGAACATAGCCAAGGCTGTCGTGGCGTGCTGTTGTATATGGATGCAGTCTCGGTGTTAGACAGTGGCGGACTACGAGCGATGCTGCGCTTTGTTGAACAGCTTAATCATCGGAACATCGAAGTGCTGGTGGCTGATTTACAGTTTCAACCGCTCAAGACCCTCGTGCGGGCACAAATCCAACCCATCACGGGGCAGTTGGCCTTTTTTTCACAGCTCAGCGATGCGCTATCCCACATTCATCAGCGGCGCACAGCGACTGACCCAACGACTCACAGCACATGATGGATGACTTGAGCCGCTGTAGCGGTATTATTTTGGCAGGTGGACAAGGCCTGCGCATGGGCGGTCTCGATAAAGGCTGGATCACATGGCGTGAACAACCCCTGATTCAGCACGTTTTGAATCGGCTCAGCCCACAAGTCGATGATGTGGTGATCAGTGCCAATCGTTCACTCGACCAATATCAAGCACTCGGCCATGCAGTGGTCACTGACCAAAATGAGAGTTTTGCAGGGCCGCTGGCGGGAATTGCGGCGGGATTGGCCGCATGCCAGCACGACTGGGCGCTGGTCGTGGCGTGTGATTGTCCGTTATTTCCATTAGATTTATTGATGCAACTACAAGCAGGGCGACAAAATAAGCACCTTGTCTTGTTACACGATGGGGAGCGCTTACAGCCGTTGTTTATGCTGCTGCATCGGCAACTGCTGCCGAGCCTGCAACACGCCTTGGCACAGCAGCAGCATAAAGTCGGCCAGTGGGCACAAGCACAAGACGCGCAACGCGTGACCATCGCGACGCCAGAGGCCTTCGTAAACTTTAATCGCCTGGCCGACCTAAATCATTAGGGTCTGTTGACGCTTCGCACGCGAGCCGCGTTGCAAGGCAAAATGCTGACAGACAAGGCGACACATGCAGCAAATGGTCATTCCCTTTGCCAATGTGGCAACAAGGTATGGCAGTATTTTGCCAGCAACCCGAAGGGACACGGCCGTTTTTGGGTGCTACTGCGTTGTGCTTCGCTTGCTTAGAACGACTAAGCCTCACGAGTCACGCCTTGTATCTCCTCAAAAACGGCCAGTGTCGCGGCCGTGGCTCAAACGTCAACAGACCCTAAGGTTCACCGAACACCCTAAGCCAAAATTTTAGGCATTTGCAAACGTGCAAAAACTGTAACTATTCATCCAATGTCGTTGCTATTTAACGCTTGTTGGTTAGTATCAAGCAGTGATACACATCAACGGCTACTTTTAAAGACCAAAACGGGATGAGGACAACAAGCAGATGCAACTGACGATTGGCGCAAACACCACGATTCCTACCGATCAACTCGAACTACAGCTGCGCATCATCCCGCGCAGTGCGACCAGCAGTACGGTCGATGTGTCCGCCTATGCGTTGGCCGACGCCAGCCAAAAAGTACGCGGCGACCAAGACATGATTTTTTATGGTCAAATGCGCCATGCGTCGGGTGCTATCGAACTACAACAAGTCGATGCTCTCAACAGCCGTTTTATCTTAAAACTGCCGCAAGTCGATGCAGCGCTGGGCAAAATCGCTTTTACCGCCACGCTAGAACAAGCTGGACAGACCTTTAACAATATTGAGCAGATTGAACTCAAGCTATTACACAATGGCCACGTCATCGCCCAAGCACAACTCGATGGACAAGGTCGCAGTGAAGCGGCACTGATCCTCGGTGAATGCTACCGTCGCAATGGCGCATGGAAATTTCGACTGATTGGCCAAGGCTTTAATGGCGGCTTAAAACCGTTAGCCGAGCATTTTGGTGTGGTGATTGCTGATACGCCTGCCCCAGCCCAACCCATTCCGATTGCTGCGCCGATCAGCAAGCCGAGTACGCCGCCGCCCGTCGCCGCCCCTGCTGCACCCAAAATGTCACTCAGTAAAGTCAGCCTAACCAAAAACAATCGCCAAGTCAGTTTGGAAAAAACTGGCGCGGGTTTTGGTGAAATTCGGATCAACCTGAACTGGAATAAAGGCGGCGCTGCACCCGCTGCCGCCAAAACTGGCTTTTTTGCCAAGCTGATGCCCGCCGCTAAAGGGGTCGATTTAGACCTCGGCTGCTTATACGAACTACAAAACGGTGAGCGCTCGATTGTACAAGCGCTCGGCAACATGTTTGGCGAGTTTAATCGCGCTCCGCATATCCAGCTGTCGGGCGATGATCGTACCGGCTCCGTCTCCGATGGTGAGTGGATGCGGATTAACGGCCAGCAGTGGTCACAGATTAAACGGGTCATCATTTACGCCTTTATTTATGAAGGCGCACCGAACTGGGCCGCCACAGATGCCGTGGTGACGATTTATGTGCCGAACCAAGCACCGATTGAAGTGAGCTTGACCGAAGGCGACTCTGGTAAATCCTTATGTGGCGTGGTCATGCTAGAAAATCGTGGTGGCGCGATTCATGTGTCACGTGAGGTACGTTACTTTACCAGCCAAAAACCCCTCGATGAGCATTACGGCTGGGGCTTACGCTGGGGCAAAGGCAGTAAAGACTAAGCAATCCATACCGAATGCGCTTTATTCACCCTGTAGGACACAAGGAGCAATGACAGATGGCTATTTCACTAGGTAAAGGCGGTAATTTATCGCTGACCAAAACCGATCCAAGCCTGAGCAAGATTCTGATCGGATTGGGTTGGGACGAACGCGCTACGGATGGTGGTGATTTCGATTTAGATGCCAGTGCCTTCTTACTCAATAACAGTGGCAAAGTACGCAGTGATGCCGATTTTATTTTTTACAATCAACTGCGCTCTGCCGAAGGCTCCGTCGAACACACCGGTGACAATCGCACCGGACAAGGCGATGGCGATGATGAGTCGGTCAAAGTCGATCTATCCCGCGTACCGGCCGATGTTGATAAGATCGTGATTACCGTCACCATTCATGATGCAGAAGGCCGCCGGCAGAATTTTGGTCAAGTCGCCAATGCGTTTATTCGGGTGGTCAACGACGTGACAGGGCAAGAAGTGGTGCGCTTTGATCTGGCCGAAGACTACTCCACCGAAACCGCGATGGTGTTTGGTGAGCTATACCGCCATAGCGGTGAGTGGAAATTCCGTGCAGTCGGTCAAGGCTATAGCGGCGGATTAGGTGCAATGTGTCGCCAATTTGGGATTAGCATTTAGCGCTGTTACGCCTAAACCCAGCACCATGCCGCAAGACGGCATGATGCTGGCACGCCTAGTCACAAGATCACGCTTGTCAATCTACCGCGAATATGATCCATTGCGCCCATCATTAACAAGTCAGGTACGTTATGCAACATTTTCGTTTTTCGATCATTTTTTCAGTGATCTGCCTTGCTCTCGGGCTATGGTGGGGCTATCACGGCGGCGGCTTAGCAGGCGCACTGTCCGCATTCTTGCTGGTCAGTATTTTAGCAGTCATGGAAGTGTCGTTATCGTTTGATAACGCAGTCGTCAACGCCTCGGTGCTCAAGCACTGGGATGAGTTTTGGAAGACGCTGTTTTTGACCGTTGGGATCTTGGTGGCGGTGTTCGGCATGCGCTTGCTGTTTCCACTCTTGATTGTTGGGGTCACGGCAGACCTAAGTTTGGGTGATGTCGCCCGTTTGGCATTAAACAACCCAGAAGAATATTCGGCCAAACTGATGGCACACCATGCCGAGATTGCTGCCTTTGGCGGGATGTTCTTGTTATTGGTGTTTTTAAACTTTTTGTTTGACCAAGACAAAGATGTTCATTGGTTTGACTGGCTGGAAGAAACCTTGTCCAAGCTGGGCAAAGTCGATGCAGTGGCCATTTTTGTTGCGCTAATCACCTTACTGACTGCGGTGGCCTTGCTACCTGAAGCCAAGCAATTCGTGGTCTTGATGGCTGGGGTTTGGGGGATTTTGACCTATGTTGGGGTCAGTGTACTCAGCACCTTACTCGCCGGTGACAATGACGGTGATGAGCTGGGCAAAGCGGTACAACGCGGCGGGATTGCAGGCTTTTTATACCTTGAAGTCTTGGATGCGTCATTTAGTTTTGATGGTGTGATTGGCGCGTTTGCAATCACCAGTGATGTGATCATCATCATGCTGGGTCTGGCGATTGGCGCGATATTTGTGCGCTCGATGACCATTTATCTGGTGGATAAAGGCACGTTGGATGCCTATATCTACTTAGAACATGGCGCACATTATGCGATTGGTGCGCTGGCCGTGATCATGTTGATCAGTATGCAATACCACGTACCAGAGTTGATTACTGGTTTGATCGGTGTGGCATTTATTGTGTGGGCAGTGTTTGCGTCAATAAAACACAACAAACTTAACCCTGCATAGTCGCTACAGTAAGTACGCGATAGTTACCCGATAGTGGTGGTGCAGCTCAGGCTTTGCCCAAGACACCACCACATAATGTATTGATTTAAACCCTCAAGGAGTCATTAGCATGGCGATTAGCCTCACCAAAGGTGGTAACGTAAACCTCAGTAAAGAAGCACCCAGCATGACCAAAATGACGGTCGGTTTGGGCTGGAATCCACGCGCAACTGATGGCCAAGCATTTGACTTAGATGCAATTGGTTTTTTGTTGGGTGCCAATGATAAAGTTCGCACAGATTCTGATTTCATTTTCTTTAACAACAAAAAATCTGCCGATGGCAGCGTGGAACATACTGGTGACAACCAAACAGGCGAAGGCGAAGGCGATGACGAAAGTCTGAATATCGACCTGTCCAAAGTCGGTGCGGATGTCAGCAAGATTGTGTTCTGTGTGATCATCTATCAAGGTCAAGAGCGCAGCCAAAACTTTGGCCAAGTCAGCAATGCGTTTATTCGCGTGGTCAACCAAAGCAACCAACAAGAAGTGGCACGCTTTGATTTGTCCGAAGATGGCAGCACCGAAACTGCGATGGTATTTGGTGAGCTGTATAAGCATAACAGCGAGTGGAAATTCCGCGCTGTGGGTCAAGGCTTTGCGGGTGGTCTAGGGCCATTGGCGGCGTCATATGGCGTAAACGTCTAACTCCCCCCTGCATGCGAATCAACACTTAGGCCAACACTCGACATCGTCTGGGTGTTGGCCTTTTTTCTATCACTTTGCCGAGGATTACCACATGACGACGTTTACCCTTGTTGGCACGACTGAGCCGTTTTTGCATGTTGCGCTGCGGCGTGGCGATAAAATATTTTGCGAAAGCAACGCCATGGTGATGATGGAAGACACTTTGGAGCTGAAAGGCAAGCTACAAGGTGGCTTGGGTCAAGCACTGCTACGCCGGTTTGCCAATGATGAATCATTGTTTCAGCAACACATCGAAGCGGTGCGCGGCGATGGCGACTGCCTACTTGCCCCACAACTCGATGGTGACTTGCAGATTCTGGATGTTGGAGCGCGCCAATACACGCTCGCCGATGGCGCATTTGTTGCCGCAACCGATAAAGTCGAAATCAAAGTCAAAATGAACAGTAGCATCGGTGGTGCATTGTTTGGCGATAACGGTGGTTTTTTGGTGATGCACACCGGTGGCACAGGTCAACTGGTCGTATCAGGTGCAGGCTCACTGTTTGAGCTCGAAGTCACGCCAGACAAACAAGTCATCGTGGATAATGGCCATGTGGTCTGCTGGGATTCACAACTACAATATGAACTGTCCACTAGCACGACTCAAGGCACGGGATTTTTAGGCAATCTGATCAATAGCGCGACCAGTGGTGAAGGCATGGTGCTGCGCTTTCGTGGCTCTGGTCGTATCGTGGTTTGCTCACGCAATCGACAAAACACCGTGACGTGGCTGCACTCTAAACTCGGTGGTAGCTAAGTCATCGTTCGGTGATCGCTGATTTTTTGAAAATTCGATTATTTTTTACACGAAGTATAGAACCCGCCATCCGCCACTAAATAAATCGGCGACTCACATAAACCTACAGCAAAACAGGATTTTAAGGATTACTGTTGAATCGTACGTTCGCTGTAGAAGAGGATCAAATGGTGGCGGAATCCAATTTTTATCAAGTGCTTGGTGTTGATACAGCAGCCAGCGAAGATGAGATCAAAAAAGCCTATCGCAAACTGGTGCGACAATATCATCCCGATGTCAGTAAAGACCCTGATGCAGCCAGAAAAATGGCGACCATGAATAACGCCTATGAGACGCTACGTGATAAAGAAAAACGCGCCGAATACGATCAAATGCAAGCGAACCCACAGGGCTTTGCGGGTGCTGGATCGGCAGGACGTTCGAGTGGCTTTGGCAATCGAGGGTTTGGGGCGGGTGGCTTTGACGGTCAAGGCTTTAATGATCAGGGCTTCGATGCCAGCGGTTTTGATTTTTCTGATCTGTTCGGCGGCAGCTTTAGCGGTGGTGGTCGGCAACAGTCTAGACGTGACCCAAACCAGCCATGGCGCGGTGAGGATCAGCATGCACGGCTAAACGTCGATCTCTCAGCGGTGTATGACGGTGCAGAGCGCAGTATTAGCCTGCGTGTGCCCCGTACAGATGCCAGCGGTCAACACACCGAGCAAACGCGCACGCTAAATGTCAAAATCCCTAAAGGCATGAAAAGTGGCCAGCAAATCCGTTTAAATGGCCAAGGTCTCGCGGGTGGTCATGGTGGTGCAGCTGGCGACTTGTATTTAGAAATTCAGATCAGCACAGATGCCCGCTATCGGATTGAAGATGCCGATGTATATATGCAACTGCCCGTTGCGCCTTGGGAGGCCGCGTTAGGCGGCTCTATTACCGTACACACCCCCGCTGGCACAGTACAACTGAACATTCCGGCCAACTCGCAGACGGGTCGGCAACTCCGACTAAAAGGCAAAGGTATTCCAGCCAAAACTGCTGGCGATTTGTACGTCGAGCTACACGTGGTCTTGCCACCTGCACAAACTGAACAGGCCAAGGCGGCTTATCAACGCATGGCCGATGAACTGGCGTTTAATCCACGTGCGTCCTAGAGCAAAGATCAGGAGACAATCACATGATAGTACATTCCGTCGTGGTCGTGGATGATCATGGCTTCAGTCTTGATGACCTTGCAGCGGCGTGTGGTTTAGGGCCGCAGTGGATCATCAGCTTGGTTGAAGCAGATATTCTACCAATGACCGCAGATGAGCCGAGTACATGGCGCTTTCAAGGGGTGCATCTGAGTCGGGCGCGGCGCGCCTTCCGATTACATCGAGATTTTGATGCCAGCTTGACGGCAGTCGCCTTAATGCTAGACTTACTCGAAGAGGTTGAACAGCTTCGACAAGTCAGCGCACAGCACACACATTATCCTGCAATTTAGACATGACACTGCGTCGATAAGCTGGGATGATGAGAGGCGCGGCCACCTAGAAGGTCGCGTACATGTCGCGTGCTGAGACGATTACACAGGATCCGTTTCCAATCATTTTTTTAAGGAGTAGCCACATGGCTGTTAGTCTCGAAAAAGGTCAAAAAATTTCCCTAGACAAAACCGCAGGCAGCAGCCTGACCCAGATCACCATGGGACTCGGCTGGGATATCGCTAAAAGCAAAGGCTTTTTTGGTTTTGGTGGCAGCTCAGATAGTATTGATCTTGATGCCTCATGCCTGATGTTCGATGAAAACTCACAATCAGTGGATGCCATTTGGTTCGCACAATTGACCAGCAAAGACGGCAGTATTCGTCACTCAGGCGACAACCGCACGGGCGCAGGTGATGGCGACGACGAAAGTATTACTGTGGATTTGAATAAAATCCCTGCCAACGTCAAAACGCTGATGTTCACGGTCAATAGTTTTCAAGGTCAAAGCTTTGAAAAAGTCGAAAATGCCTATTGCCGTGTGATCAATGCACAAAACAACCAAGAAGTCGCCAAGTTCAACTTGTCATGTCAAGGCGCACACACTGCACTGATCGTGGCCAAGCTGTACCGCCACAACGGCGAGTGGAAAATGCACGCGATTGGCGAAAATGCCAAAGGCCGCACCTTCCATGACCTGATGCCACAAATGACCGCGCAACTGTAAGCAGTCGCTCTCACTGTCCAGACCAACGCATGCTGCGCTCAATTCAGCATGCGTTTTTTAACTAAACCAAATATTTAGGCAGCATATCTCATGGCCGTTTGGCTCCTTGAAGGACAATCCAGTCAACGCGACTTACTACAAGCGCTACGGCCAGCGTTGCCGGGCAAGATTCCTTTATATGCGTCACATCGCAAATTCCGCCCCGAAATCACCGATTGTGCCGATCAATCATGGCAAGAACCTGCCGATGACGCTGAACGAGTGCAATGGGTACTCGACACCGCCAAGCAGCATCAGGTTAAACTGGTTTGGGCGGGACGACGTGGCCAAGTGTATGAGCCGCATCGCGCTGAGTTTACGGCAGCTGGCATTGAGCTGATCACAGGCGCACTGAGCGTACAGGATCTGCTGGATCTGGACAATAAGGCGATTTTTGCGGAGCGCTGCCAGCAGGCAGGGATTCCCGTGGCGAGCGGTTGGGTGATCGAAAATGGTCAACAACTCTCCGACGTGGTCGCCACACAAGGTGAGCAGCAGGCACTGTGCATCAAGCCGGTGCATGGGATTTTTGCGGAAGGCTTTTGGCGATTGATCGATGATTTATCGCCGTTTCGCTGTTTTTTAAACCCCGATGATCGACGGGTGAATACCCAGTTATTTATCGACAGTTATACCGCTCAAACCCAGCCTAAACCGATGCTGGTGATGCCGTATTTATCGGGTACAGAGTATTCAGTCGATATGGTCTGTGAGGCCGGTCAAGTGATTGCCGCAGTCGCGCGGGATAAGCGCCCTGATAAAAGCCAGTGCCTAATGCTTGAACACGAAGTGATTGAATTGGCGCGTCGCGTGGTGGCATTGTTTGGTTGCGATGGCATCGTGAATCTACAAAGCAAAGCCGACGCACAAGGCCAGCAACATGTGCTGGAAATCAACGCGCGGCCGTCTGGTGGCATTGGCTATACCCTGCACACGGGTCTGAATTTGGCGGCGATTTGTGTACTACGACGGCTGGGGTTACCCGTGCCTGAGATGCAGACGCATAGCCCTGTGGTGGTGCGGCCATTGACCAGCAGTGTGTTGATCAGAGAACCCATATGACGGATCTGGTACTAGGCGCAAACACGGCCCTCTCCAGTAGCTCGCCACGCATTCAGGTGACACTGCAAGGCGGCCAAAAACTAGGTGAGCAACTCGGGCTGGTTTGGCTGGCCTTGGATGCACAGCGCAAACCGACCGGCACACCTGCTTATTTGCAAAGCCCGACTGATTGGGCGACAGTCGAGTCGATTGATCAAGGCGCAGCATGGCAACTGCAACTCAGCCAAGTCCCCGCTAACAGCCAACACCTGATGTTGGTGCTGTATAGCTACGCCAGCAAAACCACACTGGGACAAGTCGAGTGCAAACTCGAATGCAGCACCGATCAGATTCACTACACGCCACAACTGCGCCGTAGCACCGACAGCGCGATGATCGTGCTAGAGGTGTATCAGCGTAATGGTCAATGGAAACTGCGCGCACTGGCTGAAGGCTCGCCGTATGGTTTGGCTGCGCTGGGTAGACGCTTAGAACTCGCACTGGACGAAAAACACCCCACCGCGAGTCAGACTCCTCCTGACGGCCAAGGTGCTGCTGGCGCGGGACGTACCGGCTATGGCAATGGCGGCTATGGCAATGATGACTCGTCAAATGAGTGGACGGGGACTGCCTTTGCGATTGGGCCTCGTCATCTACTGACCTGCGCCCACGTCGCCGATGATGCCCGCCACATCCAACTCAGCTCGCTACAAGGCCGCCGCACCGCGCAATGTATTGCGATGGATCGACCGAACGACGTGGCGGTGTTACTGATCAATGAGCAAGATTTACCGCACACGCTCAGCATCCATCAAGGCCGCGCTGGTGAGCTTGGCGAAGCGGTTACGGCATTAGGCTATCCATTGTCGGGGCTGATCGGCAGTCATTTACAAGTGACGCAAGGCTGTATTTCGAGCCTGCGTGGCTACCAAGAAGACATTGCCCGCTTACAATTTACCGCGCCGATTCAAGCGGGTTCAAGTGGTAGCCCATTGCTCGATCAACACGGTCAAGTCTTGGGGCTGGTCACTTCGTCCTTGGTCAGTGCACAAAACATGAATTTTGCGGTGAAGCATTATTTGCTATGGGCATTGCTAGATAGCATTGGTTTTGAGCTTTCAAATCCAGCACCGCCGATCAGCATGGCGG
>JBBKWW010000039.1:0-15939 GCA_037969155.1 Moraxellaceae bacterium | reverse complement strand
CGCACGCTGTCACGGCCAATTTCGGCAATCACGTTTTGGCTGTATTGCTGTCGTTCATACACGATGCCGCGCATAAACATAAAACACACTAAAAAGCCAAAAATCAATCCAGCCATGATCAAAAATTTAAAGCTTAGAAAACGCTGCATCTCAATCTCTCCCCAAATCTAGTCGATGGGGAGAGTGTGCGAGGCTTGGATGGGGTTCGCTTGTGGCGTATGTGAAGTCTGTGTGAATTAAAGTTTGTATGGATTAAAGTCGTTCGTCACCACTGATCTGCGGTAGCTCAAGCTGTTGAAAGTTTTCGATCACACTGGCCGCACGGCAGCGTACATCAGCCACTTGTTTTTGATTGATAAAAACTTTGATCCCATGTTCAGTGCCGCCATGATTGCGGTGATTGGCGTGGTAGGCTTGATAGATGGTGTTGCCACGCGGTAAATACAACTCATTGTATTCAGAGCTAGTATTGCCATCCCATAAGTACATATAGGCACGGGTTTTGGCCAGATTAAACTGGAGTTCGGGCTTGGCGCGGGGTTTGCCAAATGAATACATGAGATGCTGGCCGAGGTCACAGATTTCGACCACTTTGCCATTGGTGGTGCTACAGCTAAATACCGTTTTGGCTGCGCTGGGACAAGCCGCCTGTGCATTGACGCTCAGGCTAAGTGCTGTGACGGCAGTCAGTGAAAAAATAAATTTTGACATGTGCAGGCTCCGATAAATGTGTGAAGTGGCTTAGCGCTTACAGGCAATTTTACTGACTTTACTGATGTCACTGCCTTCGGCGCTGCTGAGCCCTTGCGGGGAGGTGGCGCTAAAGCAGTTGCCACGTTTTAGGGTTTTAATCGTGTTAAATACACGTGGATTGATGATGAGGGTTTGCAGTACAAAGTCGCCCTTATTGGTGGTCAGATAAGTGCCTTCTTCCGAAAACTCGACGGGGGCTGTGAGTTTAAAGGTCTCGGTAACTGCGGCGTGGCTGGTGCTGCTGAACATGATGCTAGTGAGTGCAAACAAAACGCTGAGTCGGTGGCTAAATGTGAACATGTTGATTTCCTAGCTGGATGGTTTAGAGATTTGAGTATGCCGAGTGAGTTGGACAGGTTGTGTCATCGCAGATCTAAAAACGTAAATACTTTTTTAATCCCCACCACAACCACCGCCACAGCCCGAATCACCACCTGAACTGCTGTTATCACTGATATCAACGGATGTCCCACCACAGCTTCCACCACCACAACTCGAACTCGCATCACGAACTCTGAGTAAGTGTTGCAGTTGATCTAGCTGATAGTGCAAGCCTTGCGGCCACGCCAAGTACTGGTCAATGGCAAATAACAAGGGTAACTGTAACGGCAACTGAGCGGCGTGTGTGTGGGTGAAATTTTCCAGTTGGCACGCGCCAAGCCATGTGGCCTTTAAGGATTTTTGCTGTGTGGTATTGGACAACGCTTGCATGTCGAGTGACGGGCGATGATGCAGCATGTGGCCAAAGGCACGCTGACAAAACTCCGCATAGCTGCGTGTGTCGAGGATAAAAGCGTGCCACAGTGCATCGACTGCTTTAGACGGCATGTTGTGCAGTTGGTTGGGTTTCTCCAGATGAATTAAGCAAAAGTCTTTAAAGCCGCGCTCGATGATGGGCAGTTGTACCGAGTCAAGCTGATACTCTCGGCGCAGATCATGCAAGAGATACAACGGCATGGCGTACTGTTCAATATATTGCGCACGTTGGTAACGCCGCCATTTGCGATAGTGCAGTACAGCAAAAAAGCTGCCGATGATCAGGGCAAATAGACTCTCCATTTGTAGCCAGAGATACAGTCCGAATAGTGGCCATATGCCGATAAAAATAGACGGCAGCATGGGTTTTTTAAAATGATTGAGATAACGAGTCATATTCATAATTTACAGTTCTCCTGACTGATGATGAGATGAATTATTGTTGGATTGTCGCTGCTTTTTTTATTGTTCATATGATCACACTATCCTCAAATCATGACAGATTTATGACGATTTCGCAGTGGTTGTTTGACGGTCGGTGTTTGGGTCTGCTTGTGCCAACCACAGACTGGCACAGACGCCATTCGGTGTGTTGTCCAGCGTCACTGCACCTTGATGACGTAGCATGATTTCTTTGACTAAAGTCAAGCCGATACCGCTGCTTTTGCGGCCTGTCATGGGTCTGGGCAAAGAGAAATACCGATCAAATACTTGTGACAACGCATAGTCAGGAATCGGTTCACCGTTGTTTTCAATACTCAGTTGTTGTTGTAAACCCGTGCGGTGACTAGTGAGCCGAATCATGCCTTGTGCCGCAGTAAAGTCGATGGCGTTATCGAGCAGATTACCAATCGCTTGTCCCAACCAAAATGGCTCAGCCAGTACCCAGAGTGGATCGGGCAGTGTATTGATGATTTGAACTTGCCGACTGCGCAAAACACTCTGCCGCGCTTGGATACAGCTTGCAACAAGCTGGCTTAAATTGTGGGGCTGTAATACGAATTGATCAGCTTGTTGCTCTAGGCGTACCAGTATCAGTAGCCGCTCAACCAGTTGTTGCAGATGTTCGGTTTGCTGTTGGATATTGGCGGCGAAGTGCTGCTGATCCACCAAGGGCAGCGGGTCTTGTAGCAATTCAGCACTGGCACTGATCGCGGTCAGTGGGCTTTTGAGTTCGTGGGTCAGATGGTGTACCACTTGTTCGATGTAGGCGCGGTCTTCGAGTTGGCTGCGCATTTGGGTCAGGGCACGGGTCAGGTCATTCAGTTCACTGGCCGAATAAAAATGCGGTGCGGGCAATTCATGCGCAGGCAGTGACAGCGCGTAGCGGCGTACAGTGTTGATACTGCGGCGTAGCCACCATGCGACTACGCCACACAGCAACAGTGAAATTAATACCATCAGCGCAGCTTGTTGCAGCATCTCGCGCTGGGCATTTTCGATATACGGCTGTACGGTGCGCCCTGCTTTGCCGACACTGACCACGCCGATGATTTGACCCTGATCAATGATCGGTGCAGCAATATACATCACCGAGCTGTTCTCGTCATTTGGATCGCTGCGCGTTGAGCGTGCGCCGTATTGGCCGCGTAGGGTTAGATACACGTCATTCCAGCGTGAGTAGTCTTGGCCAGTTGCGTGGCCACTCGAGTCGTAGCGCACCCTGCCTTGTGCATCAGTGATATATAGGGTTTGCTGGACATTTGTTTTTGACATGCTGCGGATTTTGGCATTCAGATCACGGCTGAGTGCAGCTTGGATTTTTTGGTCAAACGCCACGTTTTGCAAACGCCCATCGCGTAGATCATCGGCAACCAATCCAGCGATTAGATTGGCATTGTCCGCTAACGTATCCTCGACCACTTGGCGCATGTTGGGTTTGATTTGTTGTTGTAGCGCATGCGTGGTCAGGAGACTACCGATCAGCAAGACCAGCGTAAACGCTGCCCAAATTCGCACAAAAATTGACATGCTTGCCTAATCTACCCGCCGCTATGGATCACCAGTATCGCACTGATTGGGTCTTAGTCGCGCAGTAAGCTATAGCCCAAACCACGATGGGTCACAATCGGATCGCTTGGATGGATGGCGTGTAGTTTTTGGCGCAGGGTTTTGATGTGGCTATCGACGGTGCGCTCAAGGCTGTGGTCGGGATGTTGCCAGACCTGTTGCATCAGTTGTTCACGGCTAAACACCCGCTCAGGCTGTTGTAGGAACAGCAAGATTAAGCCCAGTTCATAGCGGGTTAAATTCAGTAGTTGCTGGTGATAAAACAACTGATAACTGTGCGGCTGATAACGCCACGCGCCCCATGTGTGCAGGTCAGTGGCTGCTGGTATTGTAGGCGGCGTGCTATGGATTGGCTCGCTGCTGCTGGGCTGCATCCGTCGCCAAATCGCCTTAATCCGCGAGATGATTTCACGCGGGCTAAACGGCTTGGCGCAGTAATCATCCGCGCCGATTTCGAGGCCGATGATGCGTTCGATTTCGTCATTGCGTGCGGTTAAAAACAGCAGCGGCGTTTGGCAGGTTTGGCGAATCCGCCGACACAGATCAAAACCATCCATATCGGGCAAACCGACGTCCAAAATCAGACAGTCAAAGACCTGTGTACTGAGCAGCTCTAATGCACCTTGTGCGGTGGTTTGCCAGTGCACCTGCCAGCCTTCGCGTTGCAAGGCATAGCACATCGGTTCAGCAATCGCGGGGTCATCCTCCACCCATAAAATCTGTTTTGCTGCGCTCATGCCGATATCCAGTTTAAGTTTGCGAGTCAGACGGCGGCTGTAATTGCGCCTGTTGCAGGTTGCTTTGGCGGACTTGTCCTTCTAGGCGCACCATCAGCATGCGCAGCTGGCGGAGCAGTTGCACGGTCTGGCTTTGACCCGTTTGCAGGGCATCGCTGATGGCCTTGGTCTGTGCCGCCTGATCATCCTTTGGATTTAAACTACCTAGCACTTGCGCGAGTAGGCTCGACATTTGTTTCAGCAGCTCACTGACACTGCGTGGTTCTTCAATCTGTATATGCACTTGCGGTTTTAGATCAAGCTGTTGCAGTTGCTGGATCAATTGCGCCGCCAAGCCACTCAGCGTATCGTTCTGTTGTTGTTGGCGTGTCTGTTCTAAGCGTAGCTGTTGGCTGGCCAAGTCGCGCTGTTGATTGTGGCGTTGTTCGGTCAGTTCGCGCTGGCTGTTTTGCAAGCCAGATAGACCGTCAGCGATGCGACCAAACTGCGCATCTTGCTGAGTCAGTTGTCGTTCGCTGTGCTGATTGCTGATGCTGTGCAGTTGTTGTAAGCCCTCGCTGATAAATACCAACTGGCGTACCACTTTTTCGCCGGTGTCTTGGTCGCCGCCCATCTGCTGGCGGCGTTGAAACTCGCTGGTGATCTGTGTCCAGCGGGTTTGCTCCTCGGCGTTCAAGGTGCCGCGCATGGATTTAAGCTTGAGCAGGTTTTCTTCTGCACCTTGCGTCAGCAATTGTGCTTCACCCACATAGTGATCGTCGAGTAGCCGTTCGATTTCAGCGTCGGTCATGATCGGTGAGATTTTTTCGGCCAAGCGGTTCATGTTGCGATAGCTGCCTTGCAAGCGAAAACTCGGCTCAGTGCGATACTGATCGGCTTGCGCACTCGATGCGATGTATTCTTGATTCACCCGAAGCACAGTCTGGCGTACTTTAAACAGGTTTTGCATGACCTTGGTGATGTCTTGCCGTTCCGCTGCGCTATAGTCGTAATCAAACTCGGTACTCGGCACGTCGCGGCCATTGGCGAGATCAACAAAACGATAAAAATCATCCATGCCACGGGTCGCTATCGGTGCAATCATGGCATTCGAACTGATCGCGTTTTCGATATACGACAGTGCAAACACCTGTTCCATGCCGCTGAGTACATCGCCTAAGTTATAAATATCGGCGCGGTTGGCGAGCATGTCAGGAATCTTAAACACTTCACCGCTTTCGGTGTACGGATTACCTGCCATCGCAATACAAAAGCGCTTGCCGCGCATGTCGTAGGTTTTGCTTTTGCCACGCCAAACCCCTTCAATCCGCCGTGTACCATCACATAAGGAGATGAATTTTTGTAAAAACTCAGGATGCGTATGCTGAATGTCATCCAGATACAGCATCACGTTGTTGCCCATTTCTAAGGCCAGATTCAGTTTGGTCAGTTCGGATTTTGCGGTGGAATGGTGGGCTTGCTCAGGATCGAGTGAGGTCACATCATGGCCAAGGCTGGGGCAGTTGATTTTCATAAAAATCAAGCCTAAACGATCAGCAACATACTCCATCAGGGTGGTTTTACCATAACCAGGCGGCGAGATCATCATCAGTAGGCCCGTCTGATCGGTGCGTCGATTTTCGCCGACAGTGCCCATTTGTTTGGCCAGATTGTCACCGATCAATGGCAAATAACTTTCGCTAATTAGCTTATTGCGCACAAATGATGATAGCGGTTTGGCGGTGTATTCACTCAAGCGCAGCCGCTCGCGTTGCTGCTGCAAAATCTCGTGTCGCAGCTGTTGCAGTTGCTGCCAACCCGTGATCACCACCTGTTCATGCTGTTGTAAACGCTCAAAAAAATCATCCAATTGAATCGACAGTTGTTGGCCATTTAAACGCGGATGCTGACCGATTAAACCTTCAATCACAAACGACAGTTCGACTGACTGTGCCTGATGCGGCAGTTCGGGGGTGAGCAGCAGTGCAATAGTTTCGGGCAGATAGTGCTGCTGTTGCGCCGGATTGTTACTTTCATGTTTTTGCAAAAACGCCGTCAGCCATGTGTCAGCCACTGCCCATGCTTTGCCATAATTTTGACCGGCTTGCTGAATGGCCTGTTGTAGCTCGGCCTGATAGCCCTGTTGCTGTGCAGCCTGTTGGAAGGCTTGTCGTTGTTGTTGCGCATATTGCGTGCTGACGAAGCGGACATCTTGGCTGGCCACTGGGTCGGCGAGTTGTCGAATCAAGTACGCTGCGGCTTGTTGGGTTTGGGCGGTATTGGCACGCAGTTGCTGGGCATCGATAAAGCTGGATAGGGCAGGCTGAATTTCTTCGGTCAAGCGCTGTAACAGTTGCTCACTGCCGAGAATCCGCTGCAAGCTACCCGCCGACTGGGCACGCGCCTGTAAGCTACGGGCAGTTTGGCAGTTCGGTTGTTGGGTCAGTGCTTGCCAAAACAGCATTGCCATCGCGCGTGCGGTCGGCGAGAAACGGAGCAGCCCTGCCTGTTGTTGTGCGGTCCACAGCGCACTGACGATTTTGGCAGCATCGACATCATGAATGCCTTTTTCGTAGCCTTCTCGATAGCGTGGTGAGGCAAACTGCCGAATATAGTCGGTCAGCGCGGCTTGATCCGCCAGATTAAACGGCAATTGTGGGCGACTACTCAGTTGTTGCAGGATCAGATAGGCCAAATACTCGGCACGATAGACCTGTTCGGATTCAGATGGTGTTTGAATGTTCCAATACTGCTGCAATACGGCGAGTCGTGGATCCTCCAGCGGTTCATAAAACTGCGTGCCCGTCAGGTGCAGCATCAGCTTGCCATCGCGCGGAATTAAGGTCAGATCCAGTTGTTGCTGATTGACACTAAAGCGATGCCGACCTAGCCGAATCAGATTGCCGCCATCCTCAAAAATATCGGCACGATCACGCACGCTGCGCATCGCCGCATCTTGCGCAGCACGCAATTGGCCTTCGGCGGTATCGGCCTCCAGACTTGCGCCGATGTCGCGCAGTTGCTGTGCCATTTGGCGCACTTTGGCCACCATCGCATCACCGGCAAAAAACGCATGCAATTCGGCCAGTTCGGCAAAGCGTTCGCTGCGTTGTTTGATATTGATCAGAATGCGGCTATTCGCGTCGCTTAAGGTGTTGATACGGCGTTGTCGTTGTTCTTGTAGCTGTAAGCGTCGTGCTTCGATACTGTCTTGCGTGCTGTCGCGTTGCTCTAAGATCAACAGTAAAAAATCATCAAACTCGCTAAATTGGCTTTCGAGTTCTTGCAGTTGATCCAGCATACGAGCCAGTAAGCCATCGCAATCATCGGGGGCGCTGAGCGTGCCGATGCCATTGGCAAGGCTTTGTTCATACAGTCGAATCCTTGCGGTAAACTGCGCCCGTGCCTCGGCACTGCCTTGTTCGCGCAGCCGGATTTCGGCTTCGGCGCGTTGCTGATTGATCGTGGCATAGATACTGGAGATGTTTTCGGCGATCTGAGTCTGTTGTGTGGTGTTATCGCCACTCATCGAGGCCAACATGCTTTGGATCATATCGAGCCCAAGCGTCAGTTCACGATATTGCGCCACCAGTGTGCTCAGTGCATCACGGGTTTGCGCGGTAGTGACTTGGCTGGCCAGTTCGGATAGCGTATTGCGATAGCCTTGGAGTGCCGCTTCAGATGCCAAAAAATCAAACGTCTGCACGGTCAGCTGATCTTGCGCGGTTTTGAGCGCCTGTTGCAGTTGCTCAAGGCGAGTCGTATCAATATAACGCCGATCCTTTAGGCTCATCAGTTGGCCGTGATGATCGCGTAGTTTTTTCAGGTAACCCACAAACTGATCTGGCGCGTTCCATTGTTTGGGCTTTAGGTCGCGCAGCAGTTGTGCTTGTTGTTGTGCGGTTTGCTCAATCGCCTGATTGGACTGTTGCCGAATCGCTTGCACCTTTTCGTACTCATCAATCATCAGTTCCGCTGTGCCACGCGCGGCCACCAGCTGTTGATTAAATGCTTCAAAATGCACTTCGCTCAGCCAAAAATACTGATCCAATGTGCGGTCAATTTGTCGAATCAAACTATTGAAATGCCGCTCAGAAGCAGTCGGCTGTTCAATCAGTTTGGTGATGCTGTTCAGCTCTGCAATACCGCGAACCAGTTCAGGATTGCCGATTTTGCCCAGTACGCTGTCATTGGATTGTTGCTGTTCAGCATGTACCGTATCCGTCATAAATGGCGTTTGCCACAGTTGTAGCGGATGCACCAACGTCGGCTCACCTTCGGCATGAAAGATCACCAGTCGGCCACTGCTGTGCAGCGCATAGCCATGTCCGATCAGTGGAGTGTCAGTGCTTTTATTAATTAAATTATAACGATAGAGCAGAACATGCCCTGTTTTTTGTGCAAAAAAGATAAACAGCACATCTTCGCCATTCGGTGCGCGAATGCTGCGTAAAAACCGAAAATCCTCGGCAGCAATCTCATATGTCTTTAGCTCACCGCTATTGAGATAAAAGCCTGCTGGAAAAATCACCCCATGATTTTCGGGTAGCGCAACCACTGAACCGGCCAGCTCATCGACTCGCCGTACAGTTTGTAAATCACGGTTAAAAATGTAGTAACGCCATGTTTTTTCGGTAAAGGGTAAAATACGCACTAAAATTAATGCGCCCAAATCCGCATATTCAAAGCTGCCATCATCGAGTGACTGCGAGTCGATATCGACTGGATCAGCAAAAATACCTTGACCCGTTGCCGTGTTGTTTTCGATTTTAAACGTGATATCACCGCGCAAATTATCGACAAAAATCGTATCTAAAATGTTCAAGTGTGGCTGACGGCCTTGTACCTGCATTTCGCGGGTGGCCGTGATCCATTTAAAGCCAAACCGATCTGGAAATTTTAGCTCGCGTTCGCCACGATTATCGATATAGCGATTGACGCTGCCATTCGGATACAGTTCCCAGCGAAACACCCGCACATCCGTGACTTTTTCGCCGATCTGAAATACGGCAAGCAGCATGCCACTCATGCAGACCAGTTGGCTTAAGAATGCATTGCTATAATATTGTTGGAGTTCATTAAAATCGCGCAAAAATACTGGGTCATGCAAAAACGTGCCTGCATTGCTGTGTGCGGTCAGTTCAAACTCACCGTTGGCGTCGTCGAGTTGATACAACACAAAAATATCATCGGCATTGAGATTTTTACGCAGCCCCAGCTGGAGATTAAAGCCAAATAACAGGTGTGTGCCCAGCTGCACCACGTCACGTGCGACGCCATTTTGTTCGGTGCGCACCCGTGAGCGACCCAAAATCGCCATGTTGGCACTGCCAAAAGTCTCGGTGCGTTCGGTGTTTAGGTCGTTAATCGAGTGGCGTAATTGCTCGCCTTGTGTCTGCAAACGGCGTTGAATGGTGTCAAAGGCAGAGCCTTCACGGACGATCTGTTCAAGTTGGTTATGATCTGTTGACATATGAGCGTTCCATCAGTGTGGCGGTGTCTCTGGCGTTTTGTGCTGCAATCGGCATCAAGGGCAGAAATCTGCCCTTGATGTGTGCTGATTCAGCATGCTACACGAGGCCAGATTAGCTTGCTGAGTCGGTTGAAGACTGTGCCACCCGACTAGCAATCGCGGCTAAAGTGGCTTGTAGTTGTGGCGACTTAGACAGCGCCCCTTCTACTGCTTTGCCATAACTCATGCCAGTAGTGAATTTTTCGAAGATGCTGGCATCGCCACCGATCAATTCAAACTTAGCATTTTGCAATGCCGCCGCCATCACTTTGGCATTTTCTTGTGCAATCACCTGTTGTGCTTCTAGTTGTCCCAAGATTTGTTTCTCTTGCAACTCTAAGCCCATCCGGAATTCTTCAAACGAACGTGCATCTGCTGATAGATCTTCGTAGGTTTTCAGTTTGGCCAGTAGGCCATTGGCATCAGCGACTAGCAGGGCTTCGCGGGTTTTGGCTTTCGCCAGTCCCAAGCGTTCCTCACCATCTGCTTCAGCAAACAGCCGTTTTTCCATCACTAAGGCTTCTGCCAGTCCCGCTTCTTTATCCGCAGCCGCCATCGCTTCGCGAGCTTTAGCTTTAGCAACGCCAAGTTTTTCTTCTCCGTCAGCTTCTGCGAGTAGGCGTTGTTGCAACACTTGTGCTTCTGCCAGCCCCGCTTCTTTATCCGCCAAGGCCATCGCTTCGCGTGCTTTAGCCTTAGCAGAGCCAAGTTTTTCTTGCCCGTCAGCCTCGACTTGCAGGCGATTGTTGAGTACCCGCACATCGGCCATACCGGTTTCTTCTTGTGCTTTGGCCATGGCCAGCTTGACGTCGGCTTGTGCCAAGCCCGCGGCTTTTTCGGCGTTGGCGTTGGCTTCTTGCACTTGCGCAGCGGCTAGGCCATTTGCAGCAGCCAGCGCTTGTTGGCCTTCGGCTTGTTTTTTCTCAGCGGCGGCTTTTTTCTCGGCGGCATCGAATTCAGCCTGAGCACGTACCAACACTTCATCCGCTTCAAACTTTGACTGCTCAAACTGTGCTTCAGCTGCTTTGACTTGTTTGATTTTGTGTTCTTCAGCCGTCGCTTGTGCCGCAGTAATCGCAACCAGTTTTTTACGCTCAGCATCCGAACGGTTACGCACATCTTTGATGTTCTCTTCTTCTTCAGCGACCCCGCGTTCGACTGCGATACGCTGACTGGTGATTTCCGCAATTTCTTTGCGCTCACCTTCCAGCTCTTTTTCCATGTTAATGCGTTCGACTTCGACCGCACGTTGACGATTGACGTCTTCGAGTTCGCGGGCTTGGCGGATACGCACGTCTTCAATCTGAATCGCTCGCTCGCGGGCTTTGCCAGCCAGTTCGATTTGGCGTTGTTTATTTTCTTCGGCAATCGCGACGTCTTCTTCCGTCTTGATGCGTGCTGCTTCGATTTTGCCGCGTTCTTCTTGCTGCACTTGCTCGGTGGCTGAGGTTTCACGCGCTTTTAAGGTGTCAATTTCGCGGCGTTGTCGTGCTTCTGCATCGGTTTGGCTGCGTTCAAGCTCCAGACCCGCTTCACGTGCAGAGACGTTTTTGCGCTGAATTTCTAGTGCCTGATCACGCTCTAAGCGGTTGGTTTCGATATTGTGTTTGGCGGTAATTTCAGTAATCCGCCGAATCCCTTCAGAGTCGAGGATGTTATTCGGATCGAGTGAGCTTTTTGGGGTCTGCTCTAAGTAGTCGATGGCGACATCTTCAAGCACATAGCCATTCAGATCTTGCCCAATGGTGGCGACAATCGCATCCCGAAATGCCTGACGCTCCTCAAACAGCTGCATAAATTCGAGTTTTTTACCGACCGTTTTCAGGGCTTCACTGAATTTAGAGTTAAATAACTCACTGACCGCATCCCGATCAGAGGCACGCGTCACGCCAACTGATTTGGCCACGCGCAGCACATCATCAGCGGTTTCATTAACCCGCAGATAAAATGCCACGCTAATATCAGCGCGTAAATTGTCGCGGCAGATCAGGCCTTCTTTGCCCATTCGATTAATTTCGAGGGTGATCACTGAGATTTTCATGATCTCAGCCCGATGAATTACGGGCAGAATCATCGCACCAGTAAAGTAGACTTTCGGGGTGCTGGACGTGTCATTTTTAATCAAGGCTTGGCCTTGGTCAATTTTGCGATAAAAAATCTTAATCAGCAGTAGCATGCCCAATAAGACGATCAAAATCACCGCAATTGCGCTGATCGCCAAGATGAACCAATGTGTCATGTGTTCGCTCTCCTAAGCTGTACTATGAGTGAGGAATAATCACAGTTGTGAGCATCCTCAATGCCCTATTAATCTTTCATTGAGATTTTCTGGATTGATCCTGCCAGAAATTCGGCTTCAGGCACAACCCAATACAGGTTTTTTTCGGCAATATATTCGATAAAGACCGCTCGGCTACCGCGAGTCAGTGGTGTACTGCTGCGGATTTGTAAGATCAAATGTGCGCCATCTAAATGCGCTTCAGCACGCCCATTGTGCTGATCCACCGTCGGTGAAGTCACATTACAGACACAGCCGAGAATGCGGGTCTGGGTCGGCTGTTGCGATTCGTCGAGTAGTGAGTGAAATGGCCGCACCAGTAAAGCACTCAGCACCAGCCCGAGCAGTAGTGCAACAGGAATCAAGACACAACTGACCACAATCCCGATTACGCCCGTCAGCCACGTTGCGAAGAGCACTTGCACCGAATAGGTGGTCAGCCAAGCCCACAGCAATACCAGCGTTAAGAGCAGCGGCAGGGGGACGCCTTTGAGTCCTAAAGTGGTCATCAGCCCCCCAAAATCTAACCAACCATCGCCGGTATCCAGATCCAGATCTGATCCGAGTAGACCAGTGAGCGAAATCAGCCAGTACAGCACAGCAACACTGAGTAATATCGAAAAAATAATGGTTGGAAAGGCGAGGATGTTAGCGAGAAAAATAGTCATGTTATGCTCCTCAGCTTTGACGGTATATGGATGCGTTGGCTGATATTGTTCAGGCATCCTGTTCAATCAGTGGATTGTATCGCGAGATACCGCATCAGCCATACAGGCATGCCGAATAAAATCTTGTACACCACTATAGCGTAGTCAAGCTGCTTTTTGTCTGGCTTTGTCTGTTTTTTGCAACGGTTAATTTATAAAGTATTTTTGCTGGGTTTAGCAAGTTATTCGCGGTCTTTTGCGTGAAAGACTGCATGGGATTCGACTATTTTGGCACAATAGCAAGCCTTGCTAACTTTACTTTGGAATCGCCATGACATCAGCTGACCTAGCGCCAAGCAGTGATGAGTATACACGTCGTTTTGCAGGGATTGAGCGTGTGTATGGTACAGCACGCTTAACGGATTTTGAGCAAGCGCATGTGATGGTGATTGGTATCGGTGGGGTCGGCAGTTGGGCAGCGGAGGCACTAGCACGCACAGCGATTGCTGAAATAACCTTGGTGGATATGGATATTTTGGTGGCTTCGAATATCAATCGACAGTTGCCCGCCTTAACCGATACGTTGGGTCTGGAAAAAACCCAAGCGATGGCCGAGCGGATTCGTGGCATTAACCCCCGCATTAAGCTGAATATCATCGATGATTTTTTGACAGTGGATAATGTGGCGCAACTGTTGGCGACAGCACCTGATGTGGTTCTCGACTGTATTGATGATGTCAAAGCCAAGACTGCACTGATTTTATATTGTCGGTGGCATAAAATCCCGCTGGTGGTGTCGGGCAGTGCCGGTGGCAAGACTGATCCACTCAGTATTCGGGTCGCCGATTTATCCAAGACTGAATATGATCCAATGCTGGCAAAAATCCGCCGCACACTGCGGCAGGATTACAATATGTGTAAAAAACCGAAAGAAAAATTTGGCGTGACTTGTGTCTATTCGATTGAGCAGCCATATCAGCCGGAGACTTGTACGACGGGCGGCTTGCAGTGTGGCGGTTATGGTTCGGCGACGGTGATGACGGCGAGTATGGGGTTGGTTGCTGTGGCGGAAGTATTAAAGAAGCTGAGTGTGGGATAGATCATTGATGGTCAAAACTAAAGGTCGCTTGGCGGAATGGAATGATGAGCGTGGATTTGGGTTCATTGAGACGATTAAAGGTTTTCCAATGCTTGAGCACTAAAGAAAACGGGACATAACGTCCCGTTTTGTGTGGCACACCAACCTTAGATCAGTTCAATCGCGACCGCAGTGGCTTCACCGCCGCCGATACACAGCGCGGCAATGCCTTTTTTGCCACCGGTGCGTTTAAGCGCGTGGATCAGCGACAAGATAATCCGCGAGCCAGTCGAACCAACGGGATGGCCAAGCGCACAGGCACCGCCATGAATGTTGACTTTTTCGTCATCCAAGCTGTACTTGTCGATGGCAGCCATCGTTACCATCGCAAACGCTTCGTTGATTTCCCACAAATCGACTGATTCAGCAGTCCAGCCAGTTTGATTCAAAATTTTCTGGATTGCCCCAACAGGTGCAATGGTGAACTCGCTGGGGTGTTGGCTATTGCTAGCAGTCGCCACGATGCGAGCCAATGGCGCTAAGCCTTTAGCTGTTGCAGTCGATTCGCGCATCAAGACCAAGGCGGAAGCACCGTCTGAGATCGAGCTGGCGTTGGCGGCAGTAATGGTACCGTCTTTGGCAAAAGCTGGACGCAGGGTAGGGATCTTGTCCAGCTTGGCATTGGCTGGTTGTTCGTCTACCTCGACGGAAACATCGCCACCACGACCTTTGACCACCACTGGCGTAATTTCGTCTTTAAACCAACCATTGTTAATCGCAGTTTGCGCCCGCTTGAGTGAGCGAATCGCGAAATCATCCATTTGCTCACGGGTATAGCCCTTAGTATTGGCCATGTCCTGTGCAAATGAGCCCATCAGACGACCGGTCTCAGCATCTTCTAGACCATCTAAGAACATATGATCTTTGATTTCGCCATGACCCATGCGGAAGCCGCCACGGGCTTTGGGTAACAGGTACGGTGCGTTGGTCATCGATTCCATGCCACCTGCCACCACAATATCGGCGCTTTCAGCTTTGAGCATGTCGGTGGCTTGCATCACCGCCTTCATGCCAGAGCCACACAGCTTGTTAATAGTGACCGCGCTGGTGCTGTCTGGCAGACCTGCTTGACGCATGGCTTGACGGGCAGGGCCTTGCTTTAGGCCAGCAGGTAAGACGCAGCCCATAATGACTTCTTGCACGTCAGTTGGGGCAAGACCTGCACGGCTCACCGCTTCTTTAATGACAGTTGCACCCAGCTCAGGTGCGCTGACAGCGGCCAATGAGCCTTGAAAACCACCCATTGCGGTGCGTGCACCATTGACGATAACGACAGATTCGGTCATGAATTAATTCCTTAAAAAATGACATATACAACATGAGATGAAAGGGACAACAACCCCCAATGCCATTGGCATGATACCGAGTTTAGCAGCGTACGTCTTTGTTGTCTTTTCGCAAGACACCCGTATTACGCATCACCAATCTGAAGAGATCCTTTTGTTCAAAATCGCAATAGTGAAAACTACCAAAGCTGGCATGTGGCATTCCAGACGTGTGCTCAAATCGCACAAAGGTACTAAAGTTAGCCCCACCAATCCATTGCCACGTGCCGTACTTCAGATTGAGCGGTTCAAACCGTAACAGCGTATCAATTTCAGGGGTGAATCGATTGTCGAGGTTGACATCGTGGAACATCAGCATGCCAGACTTCCACTCAGCAGCATTACATGGACCAGCCTCACGACTGCCACAAATAATGATGCGTTGTCGTAACGAAAATGCCGTATTACGTCCTTCTTGTAATAGCTGTTGCGTGATTCGCTCGACCTTAAGGCGCTCATAGCGTTGCAGCATTTGCTCGATGGATGGCGCTGCGAAAGCGGCCAAAATAGCCATCAATGAAACCGTGATGAGCAGCTCAATCAGGCTAAAAGCGCCCTGATACCGTAAAGATAAACGGTGCTTAACAATTTCTTGTTGCCGCTCCTTTACGGTTTTTTTAGCGGTGTTCTGCATCAAATATGCAGATACACAGGAGTTAGGCATAGGGTTAAAGATGCGTTGTTTCAGGTTTCTATTCAAGGGATTACACTCTTTTTATCTGGATTTTGATTTACTAAACTGCAACGGACGAGTAGATTGAAATTGTCAACAATTGCGTCAGTGGTTTGGTTGCCTTTTGGCAG
>JBBKWW010000038.1:0-22784 GCA_037969155.1 Moraxellaceae bacterium | reverse complement strand
GAGTTTTTTGCCTTATCTTCTGAGCAACAACCTGATCTACCCAATATTGACCAAGTTGACCTTCTCGTGATCATGGGCGGCGCGATGAGTGTGAACGACGAAGCGGACTATGCGTGGTTAGTCGCTGAAAAAGCATGGATTCGGCAGTATATTACACAAGGTAAACCCGTGGTCGGGCTGTGTTTAGGGGCGCAACTGATCGCCAGTGCGTTGGGGGCAACTGTTAAACGTAACCGATACAGCGAGATTGGTTGGTGGCCGGTGCAACGGGTAGCTGTGTCGCAAGATAGTGATGTGCCGATCTTTAATTTTCCTCGTCAGCTTGTGCCGCTCAGTTGGCACGGCGATAGCGTTGAGCTACCTGATGGGGCGTTGTTGCTGGCCAAAAGCGCGGCCTGTCCGCATCAAGCCTATCAACTCGGCACGCATGTGTTGGCCTTTCAGTTTCATCCCGAAAGCACCCCTGACAACGCGCGCTTATTTGCCGAAGACGAGGACTATCAGCAGATGGTGGGTGGGCAATATGTGCAGCCTTTGGCGCAGATTATCGGCGTATCGGATCAGCAGTTTATTGCACCGAATCAGTTGTTAGAGCGTGCGGTTGAATTTGTGTTGGCTGGGGTAACAATAGTATGAGCATGACATTGCCACCTGCTGCGATTCAAGCCCTCCAGCAGGGTAGGAAGATTGCGGCGATTAAAATCGTGCGCACCGAACACCATCTAGGGTTAAAGCAAGCTAAGGAACACGTTGAGCAGTATGTGCAGCAACATCCTGAGCTGTTGCGGCAGAGTCGATTGATCCAACCGCAGCAAAATACCAGTACGCAGTGGGTACTTTGGATATTGGGGCTGTTGTTTTTGATTGGGTTGTTGATTTGGCAGAGTGGTGGCTAGTTAAAGCAGGATTTGTAGCGTGTGCCATTTGCACCGAATCGCTTTAACCCTTTCTGATTTTTGTTGACTCGCCGCTGTGTTCAAAAAACATTCACATCGTTACCTTGCTTTGTCTGTCTACATTGCATACAATAGCAGACCGTTTAACAGCCGACCTTCGCTTATTAGCGTTTTCGTCGTGCTTACAGTCGAGGCATCGATCTCGACCTTGGTGAAATCACCGTCTTTGCCGCTTCAGTGACATGAAGAGGTTGAGGACACAATTTTTTTTGGTTTGGAGTTGCTGGCATGGCTAACCAGAGAATCCGTATCCGTCTGAAGTCATTCGATCATCGTCTGATCGACCAGTCGGCTCAGGAAATCGTCGAGACCGCCAAGCGTACCGGCGCACAAGTGTGTGGTCCGATCCCGATGCCTACCCGCATCGAACGTTTTGACGTTCTGACCTCACCGCACGTGAATAAAGACGCGCGTGATCAGTACGAGATCCGTACCCACAAGCGGCTAGTCGACATCGTGCAGCCTACCGACAAAACTGTCGATGCGCTGATGAAACTCGATCTCGCTGCTGGTGTAGATGTACAGATCGCTTTGGGTTAACGGGTCTTAGCAAGCCGCATCGAGATGGATGCGAGGTTTGCTACTCAACAAGAGGTTTAAACAAATGGCTATTGGTCTAGTCGGTCGCAAGTGCGGTATGACCCGCGTCTTTACAGACGCCGGCGTGTCTGTGCCTGTGACAGTGATCGAAGTCGATCCCAATCGCATTACCCAAATTAAAACCTTGGAAACTGACGGCTACCAAGCTGTTCAGATCACCACAGGTGTACGCCGTGAATCACGCGTGACTTCAGCAATGAAAGGTCACTTTGCCAAAGCAGGTGTTGCTGCTGGTCGTGGCGTCTGGGAATTCCGTGCTACTGAAACCGACCTTACTGGTCGTGAAGTTGGCGGTACGATTGGTGTTGATGTATTTACAGTAGGTCAAGCGATTGATGTTACTGGTCAAAGCAAAGGTAAGGGCTTTCAAGGCGGTGTTAAACGCTGGAACTTCCGTACCCAAGATGCGACCCACGGTAACTCAGTATCGCACCGTGTACACGGTTCTACTGGCCAGAACCAGACCCCAGGTCGCGTGTTCAAAGGCAAAAAAATGGCCGGTCACATGGGTGACGAGCGCGTCACTGTGCAAGGTCTAGAAGTTGTATCTATTGACGCAGAAAATAATATTCTGGTTGTTAAAGGTGCAGTACCCGGTGCAATCGGTGGCGACGTAATCGTCTGCCCGTCGATCAAGGCCTGAGGGAATTAACGTGAATCTGAAGACTGTATCCGGTGCAGCGATTGAGCTGTCCGACGTTGCCTTCGGCAGAGAATTCAACGAGGCGCTTGTACACCAAGTGGTCACTGCCTATTTGGCGGGTGGTCGTCAAGGTAGTAAAGCGCAAAAAACTCGCGGCGATGTATCTGGCGGTGGCAAAAAGCCATTTAAGCAAAAAGGTACGGGCCGTGCCCGTGCGGGTTCGATCCGTAGTCCAATCTGGCGTGGCGGTGGTAAGACTTTTGCGGCTCGTCCTCAAGACTGGTCACAAAAAGTAAACCGCAAAATGTATCGTGGTGCAATGCAGTGCATTCTGGCTGAATTGATTCGTCAAGATCGTTTGATCTTGATTGAAGAAATCAGCGTTGAATCACCAAAGACCAAAGATTTGTTGGTCAAGCTGCAAGCACTCAATGCCACTAAGGCATTGATCATCACTGATTCTGTTGACGAAAACTTGTATCTGGCTGCTCGCAACCTACCACACGTTGATGTCATCGACACTGCGGCTGTTGACCCTGTCAGCCTGATCGCATTCGAAAAAGTCATCATGTCAGTCAGCGCTGCCAAGAAACTTGAGGTAGAACTGGGATGAATAATGAGCGTCTGTATCAGATCTTGCTAGGTCCAGTGTACTCTGAAAAAGCCCAACGTCTTGGCGATAAGCTGGGCGTTCAGGTGTTCAAAGTATCACCAACTGCGACCAAGCTTGAAATCAAAAAAGCTGTCGAAAAACTGTTCGGTGTTCAAGTCGAAGCAGTGAATACCGTCAACACGAAAGGCAAAACCAAGCGTTTTGGCAAGACTGTTGGCCGTCGTTCCGACACCAAAAAAGCTTACGTTAAACTGAAACCAGGTCAAGATGTCCAAGTGGCAGACGTGACCGAGTCAGTTGACGTTGCGGAATAAGGACGAAGATCATGCCTATCGTAAAATGTAAACCGACTTCCCCCGGGCGTCGTTTCGTTGAGAAAGTCGTCCATCCGCATCTGCACAAAGGCGAGCCGTATGCTCCTTTGGTAGAAGCCAAAAAGAAAACTGGTGGTCGTAATAACAACGGTCACATCACCACCCGTCATATCGGTGGTGGCCACAAACAGCGCTATCGTCTTATTGATTTCAAACGCAATAAAGATGGTATCCCTGCCGTGGTTGAGCGGATTGAATACGATCCAAACCGTACCGCACACATCGCCCTGCTGAAATACGCAGACGGTGAGCGCCGCTACATGATCGCCCCTAAAGGCGTGTTGGCCGGTGATAAAGTGCAGTCGGGTGATGACGCGCCAATTCGTCCAGGTAACTGCTTACCATTGCGCAATATGCCAATCGGTTCGACATTGCATTGTGTTGAATTGAAAATCGGCAAAGGCGCGCAAATCGCACGTTCAGCAGGAACTTCGGTTCAGTTGCTGGGTCGCGATGGTGCGTATGCCCTTGTTCGCTTGCGTTCAGGTGAAACTCGCAAAATCCATATCGAATGCCGTGCAGTACTCGGCGAAGTATCGAACAGCGAGAACAACCTGCGTTCACTGGGTAAAGCTGGTGCAAGTCGCTGGCGTGGTATTCGTCCAACCGTTCGCGGTATGGCGATGAACCCTGTTGATCACCCACACGGTGGTGGTGAAGGTCGCAATAAAGGCATGCAACCAGTCAGCCCATGGGGTCAGAAAGCCAAGGGTTATAAGACTCGTAGCAACAAGCGTACGACCAAAATGATCGTTCGTGATCGTCGCGCCAAGTAAAGGAATCTGAATATGCCTCGTTCTCTTAAGAAAGGCCCATTCGTCGATGCGCACTTGCAGGCTAAGGTCGATGCGGCTGTCGCTAGCAACTCGCGCAAACCGATCAAAACTTGGTCGCGTCGCTCGATGATTTTGCCTGATATGATCGGCCTGACCCTGTCAGTCCATAACGGCAAAGCCCATGTGCCAGTGATTGTTACTGAGCATATGGTCGGCCACAAACTCGGCGAATTTGCGCCAACCCGTACCTATCGTGGTCACGGCGTTGACAAAAAATCCAAACGGTAAGGTGCTTAAAATGGAAGTAACTGCCAAATTGCGCGGTGCCAACATCTCGGCGCAAAAAACCCGACTGGTCGTAGACCTAGTCCGTGGTAAGCCGGTTGGACGCGCACTTGAAATTCTGTCGTTTAGTAACAAAAAAGCGGCAGTGTTGGTTAAAAAGTGCTTAGAGTCTGCAATTGCAAACGCTGAACACAACAACAGCCTTGATGTTGACGATCTGAAAGTATCGACCATCTATGTCGATGAAGGCATTACCCTGAAGCGTATTTCTCCACGCGCCAAAGGCCGTGCAGACCGCATCAGCAAGCGTACATGCCACATCACCATCAAGGTAGGGGTTTGATATGGGTCAGAAAGTCCATCCAATCGGCATCCGCCTAGGCGTGGTGAAGCGTCACAACGCCAACTGGTATGCCAGTCCAAAAAACTACGCAGCCTATCTGCTGAAAGATTTGGAAGTCCGTGATTTTCTGCTAAAGAAACTCAAAGCGGCAATGGTTAGCAAGATTTTGATCGAGCGCCCAACCGGTGCGGCCAAAGTCACCATTTCGACTGCCCGTCCAGGCATCGTAATTGGTAAAAAAGGCGAAGACATTGAAGCGCTACAGCGTGACTTGACCAAAATCATGGGTGTGCCGGCGCAAGTCAACATCCACGAAATTGATCGTCCAGATCTAGATGCACGCCTCGTTGCCGATAGCATTGCATCGCAACTTGAAAAACGAGTGATGTTCCGTCGCGCCATGAAGCGTGCTGTACAGAACTCGATGCGTGCCGGCGCAAAAGGCATTAAAGTTGAAGTGTCAGGCCGTCTTGGTGGTGCAGAAATTGCGCGTACTGAGTGGTATCGTGAAGGCCGTGTGCCATTGCATACCTTGCGTGCAGACATTGACTACTCCAGCATGCGTGCCGAAACTACATATGGCACCATCGGTGTAAAAGTCTGGATCTTCCGTGGCGAAATCTTGGGCGGCATGAAGCAAGTCATGAATCCCGTACAAGAAGAAGCCCGTCCAGCCAAACGCCGTGGTGGCGGTCGTGACGACCGTCGTAACGATGGTGACAACCGTCGTGGCCGTGGCGATGGCCGTGGTCGTCAGGCAGACAAAGGGGAATAAACCATGTTGCAACCGAAGCGTACTAAGTTTCGCAAGATGCACAAAGGCCGTAACACCGGCCTAGCTCATCGTGGCAGCACCGTGTCTTTCGGTACGATAGCACTGAAATCTGTTGAGCGTGGTCGCATGACTGCTCGTCAGATCGAAGCCTGCCGTCGTACCATCACGCGTCGTGTCAAGCGTGGTGGTAAAATCTGGATTCGTGTATTTCCAGACAAGCCAATCACCGAAAAGCCACTTGAAGTGCGGATGGGTAACGGTAAAGGTAACGTTGAGTACTGGGTTTGCGAAATCAAACCAGGTAAAATCCTTTACGAACTCGACGGTGTGTCTGAAGAATTGGCGCGCGAGGCATTTACCCTTGCAGCCGCGAAGCTTCCATTTAAGACCGCCATTGTAATGCGGACGGTAATGTAATGAATACCACAGATTTACGTGAAAAATCAGTCGAAGAGCTGGCCACGTTGCTCGATGAGCAACAGTTGAACCAGTTCCGTCTGCGTATGGCGAAGGCGACCGGTCAATTGGGCAAGACGCACGAAGTGCAAATTGCCCGTAAGACTATTGCCCGTATCAAGACCCTCATGACTGAAAAACAGGGGAACGGACAATGACCGAGCAACTCACCCAACGCACCTTGACCGGCCGTGTCGTCAGCGACAAGATGGATAAATCCATCGTTGTCCTGATTGAACGTCGGGTACAGCATCCGGTGTACGGCAAAATGATTCGCCGTTCTACCAAAATTCACGCCCATGATGAACTCAATGTCTGCAAAACAGGCGATGTAGTCACCATCAAGGAATGTCGCCCGCTCTCTAAAACCAAAGCTTGGACTCTGGTTGAAGTGGTCGAAGCTGCTGGGCAAAACTAGTATCCATTGCATCATCTGTTAAATTCGGTTAGGATTTGCGCCTTTCCGAATGAACCGATGATGCTCGGTTTTGGAGTAGGGCAATGATTCAGACCGAAACGATGCTCGACGTGGCAGATAATAGCGGTGCGCGCCGTGTTCAGTGCATTAAAGTACTGGGCGGCTCACATCGTCGTTATGCCTCTGTTGGCGACATCATCAAAATCACCGTGAAGGAAGCAATTCCACGCGGCCGTGTTAAAAAAGGCGACGTGATGAACGCCGTCGTTGTTCGCACAAAATTCGGCATTCGCCGTCCAGATGGTTCTACGATCCGTTTTGACGACAACGCTGCTGTTTTGTTGAACAACAACAAAGCCCCGATTGCGACTCGTATTTTCGGGCCAGTGACTCGTGAACTACGTACAGAACAGTTCATGAAGATCATTTCTCTGGCTCCTGAAGTTCTGTAAGAGGCAATCATGGCTAAAATCAAAAAAGGCGACCAAATCATCGTGGTCGCAGGTAAAGATAAAGGCAAGCAGGGCGTTGTCCTGTCTGTTACTGGTGATCGTGTGAAGGCCGAAGGCTTGAATATGGTCAAGAAGCACAAAAAAGCTAACCAAGCAACTGGTGCCGAAGGCGGTATCATTGCAATGGAAGCTGCGCTTCATATCTCTAACGTGGCGGTGTTTAACGCTGCAACCCAAAAGGCTGACCGTGTTGGTTACCGGATTGACGAAAATGGCGTTAAAACCCGTTTTTTCAAGTCAACTGGTGAATCAGTGGCGGTAGCGAAGTAAAAGGTTGATGGGCAATGGCCAGACTAAAACAACGTTATAACGACGAACTCAAAGCCAAGCTGCAAGAGCAGTTGGGTCTTGAAAACGTCATGCAAATTCCGCGTATTACCAAAATCACGCTGAACATGGGCGTGGGCGGTGCATCACAGGACAAAAAGCTGCTTGATGGTGCAGTTGCTGACATGCAAGCGATCGCTGGTCAAAAGCCCGTCATCACCCATGCGCGTACCTCCATTGCAGGCTTCAAAATTCGTGAAGGCTGGCCAATTGGTTGTAAAGTGACGCTGCGTGGCGAGCAAATGTACGAATTCTTGGATCGCCTGATTTCGATCACGATTCCACGTATTCGTGACTTCCGTGGCTTGTCACCAAAATCATTTGATGGTCGTGGTAACTATTCCGTGGGTATCAAAGAGCAAATCGTTTTCCCAGAAATCGAATTTGACAAAATTGACCGCATTCGTGGTTTAGATATCACGGTCACCACCACTGCCAAAACTGATGACGAAGGACGTGCATTGCTGCGTGCTTTCGGCTTCCCCTTTAAGTGAGAGATCGTTGTTATGGCTAAAAAAAGCATGATCAATCGCGAACTGAAGCGCGAAAAAATGGTCGCCAAGTATGCTGGGAAGCGTGAAGAGCTCAAAGCAATCATCAGCAATTCAAACGCCACTGATGAAGAGCGTTATGATGCGATGATGAAACTGCAAGCCCTGCCACGGAATGCTTCACCGGTACGCTTGCGTAACCGTTGTGGCCTGACCGGTCGTCCGCATGGCTATTTCCGTAAATTCGGTCTGGCACGCAACAAACTGCGTGAAAAAGTGATGCAAGGCGATGTGCCTGGTGTCGTGAAGGCGAGCTGGTAAGGAGCTAAACTGATGAGTATGCAAGATACCGTCGCCGACATGTTAACCCGTGTCCGCAACGCACAAATGGCCAAGAAACCCAATGTTTCTATGCCACAATCCAAGGTTAAGCAATCGATTGCCAAAGTGTTACAAGCTGAAGGTTATATCGACGCGATTGAAGTCGTTGAAAATGACGGCAAGCCAACGTTAACCCTGACCTTGAAGTATTTTGAAGGTAAGCCGGTTATCGAAATGGTCAAACGCGTTAGCCGTCCAGGTCTACGTCAATACCGTGGTAAAAATGACCTACCGCGCGTTAAGCAAGGTCTGGGCATCGCAATTGTTTCAACCAGTCAAGGCATCATGACCGATCGCGCTGCTCGTGCAGCTGGCGTGGGCGGTGAAGTGATTGCTATCGTATCTTAATAGGTGATTCCTCATGTCTCGTGTGGCTAAAGCCCCGGTTACTGTGCCATCAGGCGTAACAGTGACCCAGAACGGCCGGCAGGTCGAAGTGAAAGGCAGCAAAGGTGTGCTGACTTTCAACCTGCATGCGCTGGTCGAGCTCAATCAGGAAGACGGCGTACTGCGCCTGACTCCTGCTCAAGATACCCAAGAAGCGTGGATGCAAACCGGTACTGCGCGTGCAGTGCTGAACAATCTCGCGATTGGCGTTAGTGCGGGCTTCGAACGCAAATTACAACTGGTTGGCGTGGGTTACAAAGCCCAAGCTAAAGGTAAAGTGCTGAACCTTGCACTGGGTTTCTCGCATCCGATTGATTTCGAATTGCCAGAAGGCGTCACCGTCGAAACCCCAACCCCGACAGAAGTGATCTTGAAGTCGATTGATAAGCACTTACTTGGCCAAACAGCAGCCAATATTCGTGCCTATCGTCCGCCAGAGCCTTACAAAGGTAAAGGTGTTCGTTACTCGGACGAAGTCATCGTCCGTAAAGAAGCCAAGAAGAAATAAGGTCGAGGTTCAGCATGAACGAAAAGAAACAATCCCGCTTACGTCGTGCCAAAAGCACACGTCTGCATATCCGTGCGTTGGGTGCAACCCGTCTGTGCGTCAACCGCACACCGCGTCACATCTATGCGCAAGTGATCTCCGTATGTGGTGGCAAAGTTTTGGCTCAAGCCTCAACTCTAGACGCCGAACTGCGCTCTGGCAGCACCGGCAATATCGACGCAGCCAGCAAAGTTGGCAAGTTGATCGCTGAACGTGCCAAAGCTGCTGGTGTCAGCAAAGTCGCATTTGACCGTTCGGGTTTCAAATATCATGGCCGTATCAAAGCCTTGGCTGATGCTGCTCGCGAAGGTGGTCTGGAGTTCTAATTATGGCAAAAATCGAGCAAACTGATGGCATGACCGAAAAGCTGGTCGCTGTTGATCGTGTTGCAAAAGTGGTTAAAGGTGGTCGGATTTTCTCCTTCACCGCACTGACCGTTGTTGGCGATGGCAATGGCCGTGTTGGTTTTGGCCGTGGTAAAGCGCGTGAAGTGCCTGCTGCGATTCAAAAAGCACTGGAAGCTGCCCGTCGTAACATGATTTCTGTGGATCTGGCAGGTACAACCCTACAGCATCCGATCACTGCAAATCATGGTGCGAGTCGCATCTACATGCAGCCTGCATCAGAAGGTACTGGCGTAATTGCTGGTGGCGCGATGCGTGCGGTGTTGGAAGTGGCCGGTGTTCAAAACGTATTGGCAAAGTGCTACGGCTCAACCAATGCAACCAACGTCGTCTACGCAACATTCAAAGGCTTGAAGAACATGACTTCGCCAGAGAAAGTTGCAGCCAAGCGCGGCAAGACTGTTAAAGAAATTCAGGGGTAAGTGTCCATGAAAACGATCAAGGTCACCCAAACCAAGTCTAGCTCACATCGCTTGAAAAATCATAAGCTGTGTCTGCAAGGCCTCGGTCTGCGTCGCATTAATCATACAGTCGAAGTTATCGACACCCCGTCTAACCGCGGCATGATTAATAAAGTCTATTACATGGTCAGCGTCGAGCCTGTTGTTAATGGAGAGCAGCCATGACACTGCGTCTTAATGAAATGTCACCTGCTGAAGGTGCAAAAACCAACCGTCGCCGTGTCGGCCGTGGTATTGGTTCTGGCCTCGGCAAAACCTGTGGTCGTGGTGTGAAAGGTCAAAGTTCACGTACCGGCTCTAGCGTACGTCCTGGATTCGAAGGCGGTCAAATGCCTTTGTATCGTCGTCTGCCAAAATTCGGCTTTACCAGCCAATTGGGCATGAAGACTGCAGAAGTGCGCCTGTCTGAACTGAATAAAATCGAGGGCGATATCATCAGCCTCGTAACACTCAAGGCTGCGAATATTATCCGTAATGATAAAACTCGCGCCCGTGTGATCCTGTCCGGCGATGTCACCCGTGCCTTTACGGTAGAGGGTGTTGTGCTGACTAAAGGTGCTCGTGCAGCGATTGAAGCCGCTGGCGGTAAGGTCGAGGAGTAAGTTCTGTGGCGATGCCTCCAAGTACCCAAGCAAATTCAAAAGCCCCGTTTTCCTTACAAGGTCATCGGGAGCTGATTCAGCGCTTGCTTTTTTTGTTGGGTGCTTTTGTGGTGTTTCGCCTCGGGGCGCATATTCCAGTGCCAGGGATTAACCCTGACCGCTTGGCTGAGCTGTTTGACCAGAATAAAGATACCATTCTGGCCATGTTCAATATGTTTTCCGGTGGTGCGCTAGAGCGGATGTCGATTCTAGCGCTAGGCATTATGCCGTACATTACTGCTTCGATTATCGTACAGTTGATGACATCGGTCGTGCCTTCATTGGAGGCTTTGAAAAAAGACGGTGACGCTGGTCGGCGCAAAATCAGCCAATATACCCGTCAGGGGACATTGGTTTTAGGTTTTGTGCAAGCGGTTGGCATGTGTGCAGGTCTAGTTAGTCAAGGTATCACCTTGAATACTGGATTAGCATTCTTTGTGCCTGCCGTCACGTCGCTAGTGGCTGGCACCATGTTCCTGATGTGGCTGGGTGAGCAAATCACCGAGCGTGGTGTCGGTAACGGTATATCAATGTTGATTTTTGCTGGTATTGTTGCCGGTATGCCATCATTGGTCGGCCAATCATTAGCGTCGGTCAGTCAGGGTCAGTCCACACTGATTAGCTTGCTGATTTTAAGTGTGCTGGCATTGTTTGTTTGTGCTGCGATTGTGTTTATGGAGCGTGCTCAACGGCGTATTCCAGTGAACTACGCACAAAAACAACAGCAAGGCCGTAAGGTGTATGCTGCACAACAAAGCCACTTGCCACTTAAGATCAATATGGCTGGGGTGATTCCAGCGATTTTCGCCAGTTCTTTGCTGCTGTTTCCAGCTAGCTTAGGGCAGTGGGTCGGTAACTCACCCAACCCGAATATGATTCAAAGTGCGCTGCAAGATGTTGCGTTGGTGCTGTCACCAGGCCAGCCGTTATATCTGCTATTATTTGGCGCAATGATTATTTTCTTTTGTTATTTCTATACGGCATTGGTATTTAGCCCAAAAGAAGTATCAGAAAATCTAAAGCGTAGTGGTGCGTATGTACCGGGTATTCGCCCAGGTGACCAAACCATGCGTTATTTAGATCATGTGTTGAATCGCTTAACCTTTATTGGTGCGATTTATATTACAGTGGTGTGTTTGTTGCCTATGGTGCTACAAGCCGCCTTCGGTATTCCATTCCATCTGGGTGGAACGTCACTGCTGATCGTGGTGGTGGTTGTGATGGACTTTATGGCGCAGTTACAAGCCCATTTAACCTCGCAGCAATATCAAAATCAGTCCCTGATGAAAAAAGGGAGTGATCGTGACTAGGTGAGAGCCATGGTCATGATCAATCTCATCTATGAGAGGTGTCACATGAAAGTCCGTGCATCGGTCAAAAAAATGTGCGGCAGCTGCAAAGTTGTCCGCCGCAATGGGGTAGTCCGCGTGATTTGTAGCGCAGAACCTCGTCATAAGCAGCGTCAGGGTTAATCCTGCACTGTTGATTTCGTTAGGCGTTATGCGTTATCATCCGCCCCCTCAAGTTTTGATGGGGCGGCGATATTTTTGTACCGCCTTTTTGGAGAGAGATGAATGGCTCGTATTGCCGGTGTCAACATCCCGGATAACAAGCACGCAGTGATCTCGCTGACTTACATTTTTGGTATTGGTCGTCATACATCAGCTAATATTTTAGCGGCTGTTGGCATTGCACCAACCACCAAGATTCGTGAGTTGTCGGATGTACAGCTAGATGCGATTCGTGCGGAAATTACCAAGGTTCCTACTGAAGGTGATTTGCGTCGTGAAATTTCCATGAACATTAAACGTCTCATGGATTTAGGCTGCTATCGTGGTCTTCGTCATCGTCGTGGCTTGCCTGTTCGTGGTCAACGTACCAAGACTAACGCTCGTACTCGTAAGGGTCCGCGCAAACCGATCAAGAAATAATCGCCTTTTGGAAGCTAAAAGATGGCTAAAGATACTCGCGCCCGCAAGAAGGTCACCCGTACCGTCTCTGAGGGTGTCGCCCACATTCACGCGTCTTTTAATAACACCATTGTGACCATTACCGATCGTCAAGGTAATGCACTGGCCTGGGCCACCTCCGGTGGACAGGGCTTCCGTGGCTCGCGTAAATCTACACCGTTTGCAGCGCAGGTTGCAGCCGAAGTGGCTGGTAAAGCTGCTCTGGACTACGGTTTGAAAAATCTGGATGTATTGGTCAAAGGACCAGGTCCGGGTCGTGAGTCTGCGGTACGCGCATTAGGCGCAGTGGGTTATAAAATTAACAGTATCACTGACGTGACGCCGATTCCGCACAACGGATGTCGTCCGCCTAAGAAACGTCGCGTGTAAGGAGACAGAACCATGGCTCGTTATATCGGCCCCAAGTGCAAACTCGCACGCCGTGAAGGTACCGACCTATTTTTGAAATCAGGCGTTAAGCCGTTTGATGTCAAAACTAAAAAAGCGGGTAAACCGCCAGGTCAGCATGGCGCAAGCCGTGCCAAACAGTCCGAATATTCCCTGCAGTTGCGTGAAAAGCAAAAAGTTCGCCGGATTTACGGTGTGCTTGAGCGTCAGTTCAGCAACTACTACAAAGAATCGGCTCGCACGAAAGGCGCAACAGGTGAAAACCTGCTGAAAATGCTAGAAAGTCGTTTAGACAACGTGGTCTATCGCATGGGCTTCGGCTCAACACGCGCAGAAGCCCGTCAGTTGGTCAGCCATCGCTCGATCACCCTAAATGGCCGCCGAGTGAACATCGCTTCAATTCAAGTGAAAGCTGGTGATGTGATTGCCGTGCACGAAGGTGCAAAAAATCAGTTACGGATTAAAACCGCAACTGAGTTGGCAACACAGCGCGGGATTCCGTCATGGGTTGAAATCGATCACACCAAGATGGAAGGCACGTTTAAATCTGCTCCAGATCGTTCAGATCTGCCAGCCGAGATTAACGAAAGCTTGATCGTCGAACTGTATTCGAAATAATCCGTCGAGGTGGCAAAATGACGCGTACTGCAAACGAGTTCCTGACCCCCCACGCGATCAAAGTGGACGCGGCCAGTGCAACCACAGCCAAAGTAATTCTCGAGCCACTCGAGCGTGGCTTTGGTCATACGCTGGGCAACGCTTTGCGCCGCATCCTGCTGTCCTCGCTGCCTGGTGCAGCGGTGGTCGAAGCAGAGATCGAAGGCGTGGAGCACGAGTACAGTACACTCGAGGGCTTGCAGCAGGACATCGTCGAACTGCTGTTGAACCTCAAGGGTCTGTCGATCAAGCTGTTTGAACAAAATGAAGCGTTCATTACGCTCGACAAGCAAGGTCCTGGTGATGTGACTGCAGCAGATTTGCGTCTGCCGCATAACGTCGAGATTGTCAATCCAGAGCATTTACTGGCGACATTGGGTGCAACAGGTCATCTTAAGATGCGCCTGAAAATCACCCAAGGTCGTGGCTATGAGCCTGCTGATGTCCGTTTCCCAGAAGGTGAAAACCGTCCGGTCGGTCGTCTGCAACTTGATGCCAGCTATAGCCCGATTCGTCGTGTTTCTTACACCGTTGAAAATGCGCGTGTTGAGCAACGTACCGATTTGGACAAACTGGTGATTGAGCTGGAAACCAACGGTACTGTCGATCCTGAAGAAGCGATCCGCAAAGCCGCGACGATCTTGCAACAGCAAATTGCCATTTTCGTTGACCTGCAAAAGGATCAAGCCCCAGAGCCTGTCGCGAGCCGTGAAGAGATTGATCCAATCTTGATGCGTCCTGTCGATGATTTGGAGCTGACCGTTCGTTCAGCGAACTGCCTAAAAGCAGAAAACATTTACTACATTGGCGATCTGGTGCAACGCACTGAAGTTGAGCTGCTGAAAACCCCTAATTTGGGTAAGAAATCGCTCACAGAGATCAAAGATGTGCTGGCCTCGAAAGGCTTGTCGCTCGGTATGCGTTTGGAAAGCTGGCCTCCAGCAAGCCTGCGCGTAGACGATCGCTTTGCCTATCGCAGCCGTTAATCTGAGGAGATCACCATGCGTCATCGTAATAGTGGTGTGAAGTTAGGCCGTACCAGCAGCCATCGTAAAGCAATGTTTCAAAACATGGCAAACTCGCTGTTTGAGCACGAACTGATCAAAACCACATTGCCAAAAGCCAAAGAACTGCGCCGCGTTGCTGAGCCGTTAATCACTTTGGCCAAAAACGACACGGTTGCTAACCGTCGTCTGGCGTTTGCCCGTACTCGCAGTGCTTCAATGGTCGGTAAGCTATTTACCGTACTTGGGCCGCGTTACAAAAACCGTAGCGGCGGCTATCTGCGTGTGCTGAAAGCGGGTTTCCGCTCAGGTGATGCAGCGCCGATGGCTTATGTAGAGTTGGTTGATCGTCAAGTCGGTCAAGAAACTCCAGCAGTCGATGCTGAATAAGCATTGCTTGCACTGAAAGACCGACCCTCAGGGGTCGGTTTTTTGCTTTCTGAGCCACTATTTTCGGTGAGAATAAGTGATTCAGCCCTGATAAGATGACCTGAAACAGGAGATTACTGTGGATTTATTACCGAGTATTGAGATTGAAACCGCCGCACAGCCCACCCATGCCGTGATTTGGTTGCATGGGTTAGGCGCAAATGGTGACGATTTTGCGCCGATTGTGCCTGAGCTGGGATTGCCGCAAGGATTGGCGGTGCGTTTTGTCTTTCCACATGCCCCCGAGATGCCTGTCACCATCAATGCAGGCTATGTGATGCCAGCGTGGTATGACATTTTATCCTTAGCAAAAGATGCGCGTCAGGTCGATCTGGCGGGCATTGAACAGTCACGCTTGAAGATTAATGCGTTGATTGAGCGCGAAAAAGCGCGGGGCATTCCGGCCAGTCATATTGTGATTGCAGGCTTTTCACAGGGTGGTGCGATGGCCTATAGCGTGGGCTTAACCTATCCTGAGCAACTTGCGGGTGTGATGGCATTGTCAGCTTATATTCCATCGCTCGAATGGCTGGCTTCACAACGGCACGCCAGCAATCAGCAGACGCCGATTTTTGCAGCACATGGGGTGCAAGATCCTGTGGTGGGTTTAGCGATGGGGCAACAGGCAGTGAGCTGGTTGCAGCAACAGCAGTATCCGGTGCAGTGGCAGCAATATCCGATGCAGCATCAGGTGTGTTTGGCGGAGATTCAGCAGATTGGTCAGTGGCTTGCTCAAGTGTTGAAGTGATTTTTGAAGTGGTGATGTGGCGACGAGATGGCAAATTTTAATACGCATTTTAATGTGGCCTTTGTGGCGAGTGCAGCCTTGGGTGTGGTGCTATTTAAAGCTGGCATGCTGTCGCCCGAGTTACTGGTTGGCTGCGTGTCGGCAGGTACGATTGGTGGGCTGCTGCCGGATTTGGATTCGAACAATTCCCGCCCGTTGGATATTGGCTTTAATATTCTATCGGCTTTGGCTGCCTTTTTGATGGTGGTGTGGTTTGCTGATCGTTTGGTGCTATGGGAGCTGATCGCCGCCAGTATTTTGGGCTTTGCGACCATTCGATATGGTTTATTTGCGCTGTTTACGCGGCTGACTGTGCATCGCGGTGTGATGCATTCTGTGCCTTATGCGCTGATGTTTGGGCTGGTCAGTTTGTATTTGATGTTTTATGGCCTCAGATTAACAACAGTAGATAGTTGGTTTATAGCGATTTTTATCAGCTTTGGTGCGTTAATCCACCTGATCTTAGATGAAACCTATAGTGTGAATCTACTGAACATGACAGTGAAGCGATCATTTGGTACAGCCTTAAAGCTGTATAAGCACAGCAATTGGTCTTGGTATCTGTTGTTGTATGGGGCGTTGCTGATTGGCTGGCACTATGCACCTGATGGTGCAGGGTTTTACTATAGTCTGTCCGATACAGAGGCGTGGCGAGTATTGGCAGGTAATTTGATTCGTTAGGCGATGCACTATACTGGTGCTAACACGATATTGGTATCTCAAACAGGTGAAAGATGAATCGTACAGTTTTAATCAAGTTACATGTCGTATTAGCGGCCTTTATGCTGCCCGCTTTCTTCATGTTTTTAGTGACAGGTGCGCTGTATACATGGGAGGTTAAAGGCGAATATCAGGTACAGAAAATTGAGTTGGATTTGGTGACAGCACTGCCGTCTGATCAGCAAGCACTGGCCAACATGATCGAACAACAGTTACAGATCCGTCAGATCGATGTGCCTTCGGGAAAGCAGAGTCTGAAAGAGGTGGGTGGGGCTTATCAGCTAGAATGGACTGGTGCGAATCGTGATGTGCTATTAGCACCGACTGCTGATCCATTGAAAGCGACGCTCACGGTTAAAAACACCACATGGTATCGCCATTTGGTGCAGTTACACAAAGCAAAGGGTGGCGTGGTCTTTAAAGTCTATGCCGCACTGATGGCACTGTCATTGCTGCTATTGTTATTGAGTGGTGTGCTGATGGCCTTGCAGATGCCCAAGCTGCGCACGCTGACACTGGGTACGATTGGGGCGGGTGTGCTGGCTTTTGCGCTGATGGTTTTACTCAGCTGATGCGGTGAGTCTTGATATGCCAAAGCACAGCACCGAATCTTCACCTGCTATCGACCATGCGCTGATTATTTCGGTGTTTGTGGTTGCGTCGTGTGGTCTGGCCTATGAACTGGTGAATGCTGCACTGGCCAGTTACTTACTCGGTGATTCCATTTTACAGTTTTCGACCATCATTGGCGCGTATCTGTTTGCGATGGGCATTGGCTCGCATTTGTCGCAATATGTGCCTGAAGATCAGGTGCTGAAGCGGTTTATTGAGATTGAGTTACTGGTCGGCTTGATTGGCGGCTTATCTGCGACATTTTTATTTGTGATTTTTGCAGGGGTTTCTGCGCCGTTTCGCCCGTTGTTGTATGCGATGGTGATGCTGATTGGGATACTGGTCGGTATGGAAGTGCCACTGGTGATGCGGGTGCTGAACCAGCGCAAGGCTGAATTTAACGCGTTGATTAGTCGGGTACTGACTTTCGATTATATGGGGGCGTTGGCGGTATCGCTGCTGTTCCCGCTGGTGCTGGCTCCGATGTTGGGTCTGGCGCGTACCGCGTTACTGTTTGGGCTCTGTAATGTCGGCGTGGCGTGCTGGACGGTGTGGCGCTTTCGGCAAGAGTTACAGGACAGCTATCAGCAGTTATTGCGGCGTACGCTGGGCGTGTTGTTGCTGTTGTTGGCGGGTTTTGCTTTCGCGGATCGGTTGGTCAGTTGGTCAGAAAATCAATTGTTTGGTGATCCGATTATTTATGCCAAAACCACGCCGTATCAGCGTTTGATCCTGACTCGCTGGCATGGTGATTTACGCTTATATATCAATGGTAATTTACAGTTTTCCAGTCGTGATGAGTATCGCTATCACGAGGCGTTGGTACATCCCGTGCTACAAGATCGCCCCACTGCGAGTCGAGTGCTGATTCTAGGTGGGGGTGATGGGTTGGCGTTACGTGAGGTGCTGCGTTATGCCGATGTGAAGGCGGTGACCTTGGTGGATTTGGATCCCGCGATGACGCAGATTTTTTCGACCAATCCGGATTTAATCACACTCAACCAACATGCGTTTGCTGATCCACGCGTGACCGTGGTGAATCAAGATGCGGCGCAGTGGTTGCAGCAGCATTCAGAAAAATATGATGTCATGATTGTGGATTTTCCTGATCCATCGAATTTTGGTTTGGGTAAGCTGTACTCCACACCGATCTATCGCTTGATGCGGCAGCATTTGCAGCCACATGGGCGCATGGTGGTGCAATCGACCTCGCCGATGTATGCGCCACGTGCGTTTTGGTCGGTCGTGGCGACACTGCAAAAAGCCGGACTACACACCACGCCGTATCATGCGCTGGTGCCGTCGTTTGGCGAGTGGGGGTTTGTGATTGCCAGCCAACAGGCTGATTTTAAGGTGCCGAGTCAGTATCCGCTGCCAATGCGTTTTTTAGATGCGATAACGACGGCGCAGATGTTTTATTTTCCGAAAGATATGCAGCGAGTCGCGGTACAAGCGAACGATTTAAATAATCAAAAATTAGTCCAGTATTTTATCCAAGATTGGGCGGGAGTGAACCGCTAGTGAATCGTCGGCAATTTTTAGGCCGTGCGACGGGGTTTATGGCGGCGAGTCAGTTGATGGCGGGTTGTACATGGCCGTCTTGGACGATGATTCCACCGTGGTTACCCGTCAAGCTCGTCGATACTGGGCAACAGATGGGGCATCGCCTGCGTGATCTACGCGCGATGCCCACCGCACACGCTAACCGCACCGTCGATACTTTGATTTTAGGCAGTGGTGTGGCGGGATTAACTGCGGCGTGGCGTTTACAGCAGCAAGGTCATACCGATGTGCTGATGCTGAGCGGCACGGAGTGGATGGGCAATGCCAGCGCGGGGCAGTGGTCGGGTATCAGCTATCCGCGTGGCGCACATTATTTGCCATTTCCGACCGCAGAAAGTGGCCATGTTGCTGAGATTCTACGCGCCACAGGGGTTTTGCAAGGCACAGCGTTAGGCCGTGCGGATTCGTATGATGAGCGTGTGGTGGTACATGCAGCGGCTGAGCGGGTGTATGCCGAGGGGCGGTGGCATGATGGCGTATTGCCACCGCTCCCTGTTGGTTCAATCGCTGCTGAACAGGTGGCGCGGTTTTTTCAATGGACTGATGGCTTAAAGGGTCAACGCGGCGCAGATGGTCATTTATTGTTTGCGATTCCTGTGGTGTTGTCATCGCAGGATGCGGCGTGGCAAGCCTTGGATCAGCTGACTTTTGCGGCTTGGTTGACTCAGCAAGGCTATGATGCCACTGAGTTGCTGTGGTATCTGGACTACTGTTGTCGTGATGATTATGGCGCAGGGTTGGCGCGAGTGTCGGCATGGGCGGGGCTGCATTATTTTGCCAGTCGGCTACATGAAGATGAAACACAGGATCAAACCTCGCTGCTGACGTGGGGCGGTGGCTTGAATGCCCTCACCACTCAGATGTATCAGCAATGCCAAACGCCAAGCTTGCCACTGACCGCCATTCAGTTGCGCGAGTCGGCCAATGGGGCGCAAGTATTGGCAATGGATCAGGCTGGCCAAGTGACTCAAATCCAAGCGCGGCGGGTAATTGCGGCGATGCCATTGCATGCGTTGCAATATGTGTGGTCGGATTTATTTAATGCACATCAGGGCAGTGATCGACTGTTGCCGCAACATCCGTGGTTAGTGGCGAATGTCTGGATTGATGGGGTGTTACCTGAGCGCGATGGCGAGCCGATGGCGTGGGAAAACCTCATTTATGGCAGTCAGTCCTTGGGTTTTGTGAATGCCACGCACCAGCGCTTTGGGCAGACGCGACCCTTACAAACGGTATTGACCTGTTATCACGCTTTGGCGAATCGCTCACCTGAAGCGGGTCGGCTGTGGCTAAAAACCGCTTCTGTGCCAGAGATGCTGGATCTGGTGTTACAGGATTTATTTGCGGCTTATGGCACGCATTTGTGGTCATGCGTGGCAGGGGTCGAGCTATGTGTACGTGGTCACGCCATGAGTGCGCCGAGTGTCGGCTTTCGGCAAAATCGCTTGTTACAGGATCTGCAACAGAAGCAAGGCGCGGTGCTGGTCGCGCATTCGGATTTGTCGGGTTATTCGGTGTTTGAGGAGGCGAGTTATTGGGGCTGGCAGGCGGCGGCGCGGGTGTTGGGTTAGATTTTAACCCGCTATTTCTTAACATCACAGAGTTGACAAATAGAACTATGATTATCAGACTGGTCAGATAACTAGTCTGATTGGTGATATGCGATGCACACATGGCCTGTACAAGATGCGAAAGCGCGGTTTAGTGAGTTTTTGGATGCCTGCTTGGTCGATGGCCCGCAGATGGTGACGCGTCGCGGTGCAGAAGCTGCCGTGTTAGTGCCGGTGCAAGAGTGGCGACGCTTACAGTCGGCCGCCCGTCCTTCCTTAAAGCAGCTGCTACTTTGCGACCAAGCGCGTGCGGATTTGGTTGTGCCAGAACGAGGTCAAGCAAAACGGCGTACAGTAGAGCCACTGCTGTGAGCGGTTTATATTTATTGGATACTAATGTGGTTTCTGAGCTTCGCAAGCCGCGCCCACATGGTGGCGTAGTGGCTTGGTTGCAGTCGGTTGATGATGCTCAATTACACTTGTCTGCGGTGACAATTGGTGAAATACAGGCGGGTATTGAGCTGACTCGAGAACAGGACTCTGTCAAAGCACAGGAGTTGGAATCTTGGCTGGATTTGGTCGCTGGCGCATATAATATCTTGCCGATGGATGCGGTGGTTTTTAGGGCTTGGGCGCGACTGATGCACCGGAAATCTAACACGTTATATGAAGATGCGATGATCGCAGCCACTGCACGGGTACATGGATTGACAGTGGTCACCAGAAACGTATCTGATTTTAATGCACTGGGTTTTGAGGTATTTAATCCATTCGCTGCTGTTTAGTCGGCTGATACAACTGGTAACATGTTTAGATGTATCAGGCTATTCGGTGTTTGAGGAGGCGAGTTATTGGGGTTGGCAGGTGGCAGGTGGCAGAGCGGGTGCTGGGGTAGTGCTGGAGATGTTTGATCTGTTTTTGTGGATGATCATTTTCGCTAGCGGTGGCTGAGTTGATTCGAGTGGTCATTTCACGTATCATTTAACGGTGTGCCATTTTGGCACATTGGTTGAAAGATGGAGGCTAGTATGGCGACGAGCCTACCGCGTATCACAGCGCGTATTGATCTAGATGTGCAGGACTTATTGACCAAAGCGGCAGCACTCTCAGGCATTTCTAGTATTAATTCATTTGTGCTGAATAGTGCGATTGAAAAAGCCAAGCTGATTATTGAGCGTGAGCAGGTGTTGCAGTTGTCGGCGCGTGATGCTGGCGCACTGGTGGCGGCATTGGATCGTCCTGCACGTCCGCATCCGAAGTTACAGGCTGCTTTTTCGCGTTACGATACCGTAAACACTGCACAAAAAGATGAGCAAAACTGAGCATGCATACAGTCTTACTGGATAAATCGACGCATGATCGACAGCGGTTTGATTGTGGAATTGAGCCGCTGAATCATTATTTAAAGCTGATGGCGAGTCAGCAAGCCAAAAAAGACAATACTCGTACCTTTGTGCTGGAGGATGCCGATCACCCGCAGCAGATGATGGGGTTTTATACGCTGACCATGACGCTGTTGGATGTGTCGGCGTTGCCGGTCGCCTTGCAGAAAAAACACCAATCCGCGACTTCGGCGGGGTTAATTGCACGGTTGGCGGTGGATCGACGCTATCAGGGGCAAAAACTGGGTGAGTGGTTGTTGGTGGATGCGTTGAAGAAGTTGTTAAAGGCCAGTGATATGGTGGGCTTTCCGCTGGTGGTGGTGGATGCCAAAGACGGCGCGAAGCCATTTTATGAAAAATATGGGTTTACAGCCTTTGCTGATGATGCGCATAAGTTGTTTATGACGGTGGCGGATATTCGGTGTCTTGGGTGATCCCCAAAGCAAAGTCAGAAGTTGAGACTGGCCTTGGAGTCATCAAAAGACCATCCCGTAAGCGGCTGGTTGCTTGATGCAAAATGTAGTTTTTTTAGCGACAAGCTATTGTTTATGAAAGTCATATAATATCTTTTCTATGTATGCTTTGTGCGTTATTTTCTTTTGATTAGGATGGTATGATGAAATAAATTTAACTGGCTTGTTCAGCTTTTCTACAATATTTTTTATCGTGCTGGATGCAACATATTTTTTTGTACCTGCAAGAACTACTAAATCGGGGCATATGTCAACAATCTGCGCCTCGATTTCTGCCTGATGCGCCACGGAGTATGCTAATAATTCGTCAGCATTGACAGTGGCCTTTCCACCTGTTTTTTTGATATTAATAATCGCTATTTTGGGCATTATTTCATAAACAATCTTAGATGGACTTGGAGCTGGTTTTTGCTCATCTTCCTCCTGAAGAATGGCGTAGCTCGCTTGCACGACTAAACCAAAAGATGCCTTCCATTTATTGTAGACAGTTGGGTTTTTCAAATACTTCATGTAGTCGAAATTGCTGCCGTTAGGTTCTCTAAGTATCCAAAGGATTTTTATTTTTTGAGATGCAAAGATGTCGGAGTCAATAATTCCATCCACCGCTTTCCATTCTATAACACTGTTATTCATATTGATTCCTAAAAATTTCCCAAAAAAAAGATAAATTCTGTGCCCCTTAGCCAAGTTATACCAGCCAAATCCCCCACAGGCAAAGCGTTTTTTACATCGCTAAAAACACAAAAACAGCCCACAACGAGCTGTTTTTGCAGAATTCTCTCTATGAGTCAGTTACAAACTGCGAGCAATCAACTCTTTCATAATCTCATTGGTACCGGCATAGATCCGATGCGCACGGT
>JBBKWW010000037.1:0-23076 GCA_037969155.1 Moraxellaceae bacterium | reverse complement strand
GGCGGATAAACGTGTATTGTTGATCATCATAACGCCTCAATAAAAACCCAATTTTCAATGTGTATCAATTACTATGCAAAGCCGATACCAGCTTTCAACCTTTTCGCACTAAATCCTGCACGACAAATACCGACTGCACATCAATTGTGTAACGGTTCACTCGCAATTATGGCCATAGCACGCCATAGCATAGCCATGATTTTGCAGATTTTTCGACTCTATGCACCAAAACACAACAGCAAAACATCTCATCACATCAAAAGCACCATAACAGCGCATACATATCAGCAACAGACAACACACATAAGCGACATAAATTGTCGCAAAACCTTTTTTTATCGATAGAATCACTTGGTCTAGATGCAGCCTCATGCTAATTTTAGCGCATGACAGCGGCAGATCAGCAGGAGCGCACCACATGAATCACGGCATTGAAAAAGAAACCGCCAGCAGTTTACATCGCCAATGGCAACTACTCTCGCGCTTAAATACTGGCAAATGGATCGGCACACGGCAACTACAAGAGCAGCTGCAACGTGAAGGCATTGCCATCAGCTTACGCACCATTCAACGTGACCTTAAACAACTCGCGCAACGTTTCCCGCTAGAGTCTAATGGTGAGATTCCACAAGGCTGGCGGTGGAAAGCCGATGCGCCGGTACAAAGCTTACCGCACATGAACAGCTCGCAAGCCATTACCTTTATGATGGTCGAAGAGCATCTACGGCATTTGTTGCCACCGAGCTTATTGGCCGAGATGCGGCCTTGGTTTGATCTGGCTCATCGTAGTGTTTCTATTGAGCATAATCATATGCGGGAATGGATCAATCGTGTGCGGATCATTCCGCCGACCCAGCCATTGATTCCACCAGCAGTCAACTCACAGGCACAGCAAGCGATTTATGAGGCTTTGCTGCAAGATCGGCAGCTTGAAGTGGACTATCATCGGCGTGGGCAGCCAGAACAGCACAAAACCTATCAACTCAACCCGCTGGCCTTGGTACAACGCGGGCCGATTATCTATCTCTTGTGTACTCGTCCTGATCGCGATGAAGATGATATTCACTTGTTTGCGCTGCATCGGTTTAACCGTGCTGAAGTGCTAGAGCAGCGTGCAGTGCGTCCAAGTCAGTTTGATTTAGATCAATATCTAGCCACAGGTGCTTTGGGCTTTAAAACTGCCGCACTGGCCAACAGTGATGATCACGAATACACTGCCATCGAATTACGCTTTAGTGCCAGTGCGGGTCAAGGTCTACTAGAATGCCACCTGAGTGAAGATCAACACAGCCAGATCGAAGACGATGGTAAAATCACCATTCAGGCGACCGTTCCCTTGACCGCACAACTGATCTGGTGGTTACGCGGCTTTGGCCGTGAGGTTGAAGTGCTGGCACCTGCAAGTCTGGTCGCAGCACTGTCCAGTGATGCGTCCTTTTAGGTGCAGTGTGTGTTTTATTTAGCGACAAATACTGACGATTCAGCACTTGATTGATACGGATCACTGTCGCAACGTGTTTAGGGTCGGTTGGCGCTTGCAGCTTTGATGTGATCACTGCATGCCAGTGCAATGCTAAACACGACCCCAAGCTACTGGAGTAACCTGCATGATCAGCCTAGCCCCGTTGGATCGGTTTGATTTATCCCAACTGAACCCCAGCCCAGACCGCATTAAAATTGGCCTCGGCTGGCAGCCCGATGAACACCCGCATGGCGTACTACAACGTCTATTTGGACAGGACACCGTGGTGGACTTAGACGCAGCGTGTCTGGTCATGGACAAGACCAATAACCTGATTGAACTGGTCTGGTACAAGAATCTTCGCACCCGCGATGACAGTATTCAGCACCTCGGTGATAGCTTGACTGGAGAAGATCGCGGTGATTTAGAGGGTGAAAATGGCTTGCTTGATCAAGAAAGCATGCTGATTGAACTCAATCAACTCGCTCCCAGCGTGCAAACCTTGTTATTTTGTGTCTGTTCGCATGGTGGGCATGATTTTCGCAACATCAAGCAAGCACATTTTCGCATGATGAACGCCCGTACGGGGGATGAACTCGTACGCTTTGATCTCAGTCAGCACGGCAAAAATAGTGGTTTGATGTTGGCACGACTGACCCGCAATGCAGATCAAGGCTGGAGCTTACAAGCCCTCGGTGAGTGCGTCGATGCACACACGCCGGATCAAATGGTTGAATGTGCACAGCAGTGGATCTAGCTTGCGTAGACGAATAGTCCAACCATTGCAAAAAATGCCAGCCGCCCAACCCAGCGGTTATGCAAAAACGCGGCAAAACAATGCGCGGGCACACGATCACGACAGTGTTGATACTGCCAGATAAACAAGCACATCAATAGCAATGGGAGCAGCAGACTCAGCGCACCTAAGCCCGCCAGCCACAACACGGCACTCAATAAACCTAAGAATAGCAGCTGTAGTAGGCCAATCATCCACAAATCATACTGCCCAAATAAAATCGCTGTGGACTTAACGCCGGCTTTGAGATCATCCGAGCGATCTGTCATCGCATACTGCGTATCGTAAGCAACCGTCCAACAAAGATTCGCCGCATACAGTAGCCAACAGCCCAAATCTGGCGTTTGGCCTTGCGCCACATACGCCATCGGAATTGCCCACGAAAACGCCGCCCCCAACACAAACTGCGGCAAATAGGTAAACCGCTTCATAAAAGGATATAAGGTGGCCAAGCCTAATGCACCCAATGACCACCAAAACACCGCAAGTGGCAAAAACAATAACAGGCTAGCACTGGCCAACAGCAACACGGCAAAGACCAGCAGTGCCTCCCACGGCTGAATCCGACCACTGGCCAACGGGCGATGCTGCGTACGTGCCACTTGTCCATCAAACTTGCGGTCAGCAAAATCATTGATCGCACAGCCTGCCGCCCGCATGAACACCGCACCTAGACTAAAAATCAGCACAACCTGCCATGCGGGTTGACCTTGACCTGCCAGCCAGACCGCCCACAAGGTCGGCCACAACAACAACTCAATACCGACCGGACGATCAAAACGGGTCAATTGGATATAAGCCCATAACCGATCACGCCACGCTTGGCCTGCGGGTTGATTCATCATGACGTCTGCTCCAAGTGCAGCATAAAAGCAGATAAGAAACATTCTTGTACCAGCAGTGGCTGACCCTGCCACACGTAGCGGCTGCGTCGCGCCCAACCTTGCGGTAAAACAGCAACTTGGCGCAGGCACTTGGGTGGATGACGCGCAAATAATAACGAGCCCAGTGAGCGCGAGCCTAAATAACGCAAGCGGCGGGCTTGACCCTGTAAACTACTGATCGGCATCACACTGCGGGCAAACACCCAAGGCTCATCATCTGAACCAAACAAATATACTTCGCGCACCCACGCCCATTGTTGAAGCGGAATATTCAGTAACAATGCTTCATCAGCCGTCGGCCGAATCAATTGCTCACGCAGCAATTGCACCCGAAACTGTCCAGCGGCGTGCTGACGCAATTGCTGCGTCAGTGATCCTTGCGCCGTCAACCACGGCCAGATCGGCGTGGGATGCTTGGCCAGCCGTGTCGGCGACTGCCATTGATTCAGCTTAGGGAGTAATAAAGTGGTCGATAACGGATCAGGCATTTTAAGCATGCACACAGCGATGACCACTTATCCTAACACAGCATCGCTGAACGGCTCATTAGGGCTTACGGCGATTCGGTGCTTGGCTACTTGGCTGCTGCACATTAAAGCTCACTGAGCTTTCGCCCAACATGCGACCATCTTCAGTCACCACCCGTGCCACTACGGTATGCTCACCACGATCTAGACTCTCGGTCGCCACTGAGGCATTCTCGCCCAAAGATCGACCCGCCAAACTCACCACGACGCGATCCCCTGCGGCCAATGGCACATCAGTAGACACTGCGATTTCGAGGGTGTCTTGTGGCTTTTGCAATATTTGACCCGCAGTCGGTGAACTGAAGCTGACCTGATATCGGGTCGGCCGATTGGTTCGTGCTTGACGTGGCTCGACCTGATTGGCGCGCGCAATATCATCCGGATTCATGCCCGGAATAATCGACAATGGCGGCAAGTTCACCCGCTCTGCATTGCGTTTGGGTGTATCACTAAACGTCACATTGCCACGCTCATCCACGGAACGATAAATCTCAGCATGCGCTAATCCATTCAGCAGCAACACTGACAGCAACAGTCCAATCCATCTCATTTTTGGCATGTAATCTCTCTCCGTTAAGCCCTGACAATCCACGTCTATGCCGCCTGACCGTCAGGGCGTGCATTTGGATACTCGGGATACGATAGCTCACTGTACTATTGTGAGTTTTATTCGGCAATTAGCAAACATGGATTATTCCAGCAGATTAAGCAAAGGCTTGTATGCAAACACTCTACTACGTCGCATTTCTCGCCTCAGATCAATATCAGCGCAGGCCGCGTACATGCTATGATTTCGCCCTGACGAAGGGGAGTGTGGCATGCAGTTTATTCATCTGGGCGTACATAGCGAATTTTCAGTAACGGACTCGATTGTACGGATCAATGATTTGGTCAAAGCCGCTGCCCAAGACCATATGCCTGCCCTCGCGTTAACCGATCTGTCGAATCTATATGCAGCAGTTAAATTTTACAAAGCCTGTTTAGGCAAAGGCATCAAGCCGATCTTAGGCAGTGAAGTGCGTCTCGGTGAAGATGCAGGTCGCGCCACACTCTTGGCGATGGATCAAATCGGCTGGCGACACCTGACCGAAATTGTGTCTTTGGGATTTACCGATGGCTTACGGCTCGGCATTCCATGGGTGGAACGCGACTGGATTTTTAATCAGGCCGAAGGATTGATTGTGCTACTCGGTCAACACAGCGATGTCGGCCAAGCCCTATCCAGTGCCGCGCCTGACAAAGCCTTACCGATCCTGCAACAGTGGCAGCAGCGCTTTGGCAATCGCGTGTATTTGTCGATTTGTCGTACCCAGCGCGATGGCGAAGATGCTTATATTGAGCAAGTGCTCGACATTGCCGCCCAAACAGGTGTCGGCGTCATTGCGCATAACGATGTGCGCTTTATGCAAGCCGATGATTTTGAGGCACACGAAGCACGGGTTTGTATTGCGGGTGGACATGTACTCGGCGATGATAAACGCCCGAAGCCTTACTCCTCTGAACAGTATTTTAAACCTCAAGCTGACATGGTGGCGCTCTTTTCGGACTTACCTGCTGTACTCAGCAATACCGTTGAAATCGCCAAACGCTGTAGTGTCACCCTGACTCTCGGCAAAAATTACTTGCCTGATTTTCCCGTGCCGGATGGCTATGACATTGCGCGTTACTTTTCCGAACGTTCCGAACAAGGCTTAGAAGATCGCCTCAATGACCTGTATCCCATCACGCAACGACACGACGATTGGCCAGCGATTCGACTGCCGTATGATGAGCGCCTACAGTTTGAAATTAAAACCATCTTAGACATGGGCTTCCCCGGTTATTTTTTGATCGTGATGGACTTCATCCAGTGGGCCAAACATAACGGTGTGCCAGTCGGGCCGGGCCGTGGTTCAGGTGCAGGCTCACTCGTGGCTTACAGCCTTAACATCACCGATCTAGACCCTCTCGCCTATGATTTATTGTTTGAGCGCTTCTTAAATCCAGAGCGGGTCTCGATGCCCGACTTCGACGTGGACTTTTGTATTGCGGGTCGTGATCGGGTGATCGAGTATGTCGCGCAAGCCTATGGCCGTGAAGCCGTGTCGCAAATTATCACCTTTGGTACCATGGCCGCCAAAGCTGTGGTGCGTGACGTGGCGCGGGTACAAAGCAAATCCTACGGACTGGCTGATCGCATCTCCAAACTGATTCCGAAGACACCGGGCATCACACTCAGAGAAGCACTTGAACAAGAGCCACAACTGAAAGACATCATGACCAATCCCGCCAACATCGACCATGATGATGCGGCAGAAATTTGGGAAATGGCAATCAAGCTCGAAGGCATCTGTCGTAACGTCGGCAAACACGCGGGTGGCGTGCTGATTGCACCCGGTAAAATCACTGATTTTTCGGCGGTGTATTGCGATGAAGACGGCTCACGGGTCAGCCAGTTTGATAAAGACGATGTTGAAGCGATTGGGCTGGTCAAGTTTGACTTCCTCGGCTTACGTAATCTCACCGTGATCGACGCGGCGATGGTCGCCATCAATCAACGCCGCACGCAAGAAGGGCTCGCCGTGTTGGATCTAGCCAAACTGCCGCTCGACGACCTACCCGCCTACCAATTGCTCAAAGACGCCAACACCACCGCCGTGTTTCAGCTTGAAAGCGCGGGCATGAAAAAATACCTGATCAAGCTCAAACCCTCCAACATCGAAGACGTGATCGCCATGTGTGCGCTGTATCGACCAGGGCCACTCGATGCGGGCATGGTCGATATGTATATCAACCGCAAACACGGCCTCGAAGAAGTGGTCTATGACCATCCCGATCTGGCCACGATTTTGGGCAACACCTACGGCGTTATCGTATATCAAGAACAGGTGATGCAAATCTCGCAGGTGCTGGCAGGTTACACACTGGGTGGCGCAGACATGCTACGCCGTGCCATGGGCAAGAAAAAACCCGAGGAAATGGCCAAGCAACGTGAAATTTTTGTGACAGGCGCAACCAACCGCGAGATTGACCCAAAAGTGTCGGGTGGCATTTTTGACCTGATGGAAAAATTTGCGGGTTACGGCTTTAACAAATCACATTCGGCTGCTTATGGGATCCTCGCGTACCAAACCGCATGGCTCAAAGCACACTACCCTGCTGAGTTTATGGCGGCGGTACTGACCTCAGAGATGCAAAATACCGATAACATCGTGTTTTTGATTGATGATTGTCGCCAGCTTGGCCTGACGATTTTACCGCCGAGTGTCAATCATTCGGATTTTAGGTTTCGTGCCGCCGACCCTAAAACCATCGTCTACGGACTAGGCGCGATTAAAGGCGTCGGTGAAGCCGCCGTACTTTCTGTCGTCGAAACACGGCAACAAGACGGCAACTTCAAAGATTTATTTGATTTTTGTCATCGGATTGACCTCAAAAAAGCCAATAAGCGCACCCTCGATGCACTGATCCGTGCGGGTGCAATGGACTGTTTTGGCGATGAACGTGCCAGCTTGATGGATCAGTTGCCTGAAGCAGTACAAGCGGCAGATCAAGCGCGACAGAATCGCGAATCGGGCACCTTTGATCTGTTTGGTGAAGTCACCGAAGTGCAGCGCAAACCCAATGCGACGCGGCATTTGGTCTGGAGTGATGAGGTTCGACTCAAAGGTGAAAAAGATACTCTTGGTCTATATTTAACCGGACATCCGATTGATATTTATCAAGATGAACTAAAACGCCTGATTCCGCAGCGCTTAAATGCAGTCAGCAGCACCCGACGCGGCAGCACCACGGTGTTTGCGGGTCTGGTGATGGATGTTAAAAACTTCGGCAATCGAATTTTGATTATTCTTGACGATGGTACAGCACGACTCGAAGTCAGCACTGGCCAAGAAAAATTCAATCGTTATAAAGACCTACTACAAATCGATCACATTGTGGTGATCGAAGGCGAAGTCTACGAACGCGATGGCGCAGAGCGTCCGACTGGGCGGCTGAACAAAGCTTTTGGTATGAATGAAATTCGCAGCAAACGCGCTAACGCCATCTTGCTCACGCCGCCCGCCAACCTGTTGCAGGCAAATTTTGCCCAACAACTGCAACAGATTATTTTACCGTACTGTCAGGGTGATGACAGACGCATTCCGATTCAGCTACAACTCGAACACCCGTACGCGCACTTACAACTTGAGCTCGGACCCACCTATGCAGTCAAACCAGAAGATGGTTTGCTGCGTGAATTACGGGATTTTTTTGGCAAAGGTGCAATTTTAGTGCAATATCAACTCAAGCTGCGGCAAGCAACGGCCGCATTAAGCGCTTAGTAGCGTCTTTTTTACACCATTGGTCGCACAGCAGTTGATTGCCAAATCAGAGTGCTTGCCATAGAATCCATACTGTAGGGCTTATCCAGCATGCAAAGATGTCTGGCCAACCAACCAATTCATTGCTGCCCACTTCCCTGAGAATATCGTTATGCACACGCCAATTAACCTATCGCAACTGCAAGAGTTACGCGAATTATTAGACGAAGAGTTTGGCTCGTTGCTTCGCAGCTATTTGGTCGATAGCCAAACCCGCTTAAACGCCATTCAAGCGGCATTTGACCAGCGTGACAACAGCAAAGGCTACGAGGCCGTGCATTCGCTTAAAGGCGCGAGTGCTAATTTAGGTGCAGTGCATTTGGCTGAGTTATGCCTCAAACTACAAGTCGAGTGTAAAGCTGGGCGTATTCGCGATGCTGAGCTACTGATTCAAATGATACAAGAAGAACAGAATCGAGTCTCTCAGTACTTGCTTGAGCAATTAGATTAGGCTGATGCAATGACCTCGATCCAAGCTGACGCTGTGATACCTTCGACTGAGGGCATGGCTGACCTGTTACAGATTCGTATCGTCATGGTCAACACCAGCTTAGCGGCCAATATTGGTGCGGCGGCGCGGGCGATGAAAACCATGGGCTTAAGCCGATTGGTACTGGTTGCGCCTAAAACCTTTCCTAGCCCTGAAGCCAGCGCACTAGCGGCCGGTGCAGTCGATTTACTCGACAGCGTACAAGTGGTGGACTCACTCGATGCGGCGATTGCAGACTGTCATCTGGTCTTCGGCACCAGTGCACGCAGCCGCACCATGCCATGGCCGTTACTCGATGTCCGTGCAGCGACTGCTTTAGCACAGCACAATGCACGCCAAGGGCAACAGATTGCCATCGTGTTTGGGCGTGAGGATCGTGGACTCACCAACGAAGAATTGGCCTTGTGTCACTACCATGTCAGTATTCCCAGCAACCCAACGTATGGTGTACTGAATGTGGCGGCTGCGATTCAAGTCGTCAGTTATGAGTTGCGCATGCATGCCCTCGCCGTCACTGCCAGCAGTCTTCTGCCCAGCAGCAATGACGACGACGCACCACACCGCATGCCAGTGCCTAACCAGATGGACTGGGATGAACCGTTAGTCGATCAAGCAGCAATGCAGCAATTTCATCTACATCTCGAGCAGATGCTGACTGATATTGACTTTCTCGACCCAAACAATCCGCGCTTATTGCCATTACGCTTAAAACGCTTGTTTGGCCGGATTCGCCTTGACCAAACCGAATATAATCTGCTGCGTGGCGTGTTTGGCCGAGTACAAGCCTTACGACAAGGCAAGTGGCCACCCGCGAGTTTACGACAACGAGAGTCCCGCGATGTTTAAACAACTGCGTGAAGATATTTATGCTGTGTTCGAGCGTGATCCAGCCGCGCGCAATGCGCTTGAAGTATTGCTCACTTACCCTGGAATTCATGCTTTATTAGCACACCGCTTGGCCTATCAATTATGGCAACATAACTTTAAAGGCAGTGCGCGTGGTATCTCCATGCTCAGTCGCTTTGTCACCGGCATTGAGATTCATCCGGCAGCCAAGATTGGGCGGCGATTTTTTATTGATCATGGTATGGGTGTGGTGATTGGGGAAACTGCCGAGATCGGCGATGATGTCACCCTATATCATGGGGTCACGCTAGGTGGTACGACTTGGCAAAAAGGCAAGCGGCATCCCACACTCGAAGACGGCGTGATTGTTGGTGCGGGCGCGAAGGTACTCGGGCCATTTACTGTGGGCGAAAAAGCCAAGATTGGCTCTAATGCCGTAGTGACCAAAGCAGTGCCTGCCGGTGTCACTGCGGTTGGCAACCCTGCCCGCTATGTGGTCAAAGCCGCAAATGACCCGCTTCGCGATGACTATGCCCGATCCATTGGTTTTCAGGCGTATGCGACAGCACCCGACCTGCCAGATCCGGTGACTGAGGCGTTTCAGATTCTATTGGATCATATGCAGGCAACGGATCGACGAATCGATTATATTGGTAGTACACTGTGTAAATTAAATCCGGCTTTTTGTGATCAAAAAAACACCCCTCTGTCGGCAGATGCCCTATCGATCATTGACAGCCCTGATCCAGATGTAAAGTCCGACCGGTAATCCTAAATCAGTCGTATCGTGGATTGATGCGATGTTGACATGTTTCAAATAAAGGAAAATATGATGAAACGTCTAAGCCAACTCTCCCTGATTACACTCAGTATCGGTCTGACTGCATGTGTAACAGCACCTGTTCCACAGCAAGTCAGCGCACCAGTCATTGTCGCGCCCGCACCCATTCCGATGGTGTTAATCATGACGGATGAGTTGGTTGCTGCGACCACAGCAGTGGTTGAAGCGCCTGAGGTCTTGGTGCCACGGTTTGCCACTGAGGCTGAAATCAAAGCCGCCGAAGCACGACAAAAATCAGACGCACGCAATACACGCCGCAATCGCACTGTCGCAAGTGCTGCACCTGCTGCGCAGCCAATTGTGCTGAGTGACACGACGAACGTGACAACTACCGACAGCTTAAACGTCGGTGAGTTTGATGGCTTACTCCAATACTTAGTCGAAAAAGCAGGTAACTATCCACCGCGCTTTTCCGATAGACGCGAGCGGTACATGGCAGCAGCAGAAACCAAACAAATGATTGAAGCGCTCGATCAACTGGTCGTGCAACCGAATGCCTCTTTTGAGCTGCTCATCCGTGCCGTACAACTGAACCAAGTGGCGAGGAATCTCGACATTGGGGCGGAATCGGCGGTCAAAGCAGGGGTGTATATGCGGCGTGCCATCGCGCTTAAACCCGAAGATGCCAGCGCAAACTATTGGTATGGCACCATGCTCACTGAGGGCGGTGGCTTTAAAGAAGGCATCCCTTACCTCAATCGTGCGGCTCAAGCAGGCTATAAAAAAGCCTATCTAGGGCTAGCAGAAGCCTATTTACACATTGATCAACGCCCGAATGCACTCAGCGCACTAGAAAGCTACAGTATCGCCGTGCCAGAGCAATACGTCGCGACCAACAGACTGATCGAGCAAATCCGCGAGGGCAAAAACAGCGTGGAGATGCCCTAAGTACGTCATTATGGATCTCACTACGATATGAACCAGCACCTGACCACCTGCATCAGCCTGTTACTGGTACTCAGTGTACAAGGCTGTGCAGTAGTACAAGTCAGCTCGCGGAATACGGCGCAATCGCTGATTGAGCAACGTGATAGTATCCTGACACGCAGTCGACTCAGCGAAGCCAGTGTCGGCATTCTTTCCGGTATTGGCCGCGCACCCGCCGCATGCTTGCAACAACTCGATGCCTGTCTGCAACGCTTGCAACCCAGCATCACAGATGAGCAATACTTGTCTACCGCCAGTGAATTATACTTATTGCATGCGGAACAGTTTTTAGCGAAAAATCAGGAATGTCAGCCTCGCACGACCGTCAGTGCATCATCGGATCAAGCCATTGTTGTTCGCCTTAAAAAACAGCCTGCAATAGAAACATCCTATGACATGGCACCACAACAACACTGCCTGCAACAGCGACGGCAGGCACTATTGCAAAGCATCAGCCATGCCTATGCCTATTTATTTGCCAGTCAACGTCCAGCCCAGCAACGCCTATTCGATAATCGACAAATTCAAGTTCGAGACTTTTATAATGTCGCCGTATCTCGCTTTGTGGCCGAGCAGTTTAATGGTCAGCCGGATCAGGCGATAGCTGATATTCAGCTCAGCAACAGCAGTATTTCAATCAACATCCAAGATCATGGCCAGCTGTTTCAGCATCAGCCCCCTGAACAACTGGTTGCAGCGGATGAGCTAAGTTTTCGTGGACTACGCACCGTGAATCGACGCGATGGGTTTGGAGTAGAGTTTGTGGCCGTGATGCCCAAACCAAACACCGACCACACAGCCAATATTCATCCCTCACGCTATCTGCCGATCAGTATTGTGCTACGTCCAAGCGGCCAGTCCGCACAACAAATGATTCAGAGCAGCAGCTTTACGCTGGATATTTATAATCCCTATCAGCACACGCAAGCCGAGCTTACACCACAATCAACGCAGAATTTAGCAGCTAATTTTTCCGCGCCATACGGCTTATGGTTAGCACAAAACAATCTGGCTGAATTGGCGTATCGTAGCTTACTCGCGCTGGACGAAACCAACACCGCTCCCCGACTGTATCTGCTTGAGCCATATCAACCCAACAAAAGAGTGATTATTCTACTGCACGGCTTGGCCAGCAGTCCTGAGGCATGGGTGAACCTGACCAATGATATTTTTGGGGATCCCGTATTGCGGCAAGGCTACCAAGTCTGGCAAGTGTTTTATCCGACCAACATGCCCATGCTCGAAAGCCGCCTTAAAATTCAGCAACTGATTGAAAAAACTTACCAGCAAGTAGATCCGCAGCACAAAGATCACGCCAGTCAGCACAGTGTATTGATTGGACATAGCATGGGTGGGGTGATTGGACGCTTGTTGCTCAGTGAGACTAATCTGGGCAAAACCGCCTTCACAGAATTTAGCCCAAGAGAGCGCAGTCGCTTACTACAAATTCCAGAGATAGGCCGCTATTTTCAGCTCAAGCCACTCCCACAAGTACAGCGTGCAGTGTTTATCTCTTCGCCGTTTCGCGGCACTGACTATGCAGATCGTTGGTTCACCTTAGCCTTACGTAACATCATTCGGCTACCTGTGTCATTTTTAGAAGCGATTGATGACGCTATCGCCCGCGCAAGCATTGATCAGCAGCTTATGCAACGGATTACCGAAACAGGGCTGTTAGAATTTCAAAATGGTGCCAGTGAATTGAGCAAGCAGTCACGCTTTATGCGGATCACCGCAGCGGTACAAATGAAAGCAGGCTTACCGTATCACGCCATCATGGGAAAAATCGAACCAACCACCAGCATTGCCGATTCCTCTGATGGCATTGTGCCCTATCACAGCAGTCATCTTGAAGGTGCTGTGTCAGAACAATTGATTCAAGGTGGCCATAGCATCCAAGCCAGCCCAGAGGCCGTGCTGGAGCTACGGCGGATATTGCGTTTACACCTCAACGACATCGGTGATATCGACACTGCTCAGCAAAAATATGATATCACCGACTGAGTATTGATGGCCAAATCCTACCAGCCAATGCGACTACGCACCTCACTTAGCTGATCCTGACGCAATAATTGGCCATTACGAAATACGGGTTGGAGTAGATTTTCACGGCCATTGAGCTGCTCCTCACGGATGGTTTCAAGACCACTTGGCGTTTCAACCAAGGCCAAACGGCCGCGTTTTGAGCGCTTGCTGCGACTGGTAATGGGGTCTTTATAGACATCACGCCACTCACCCGCGACATTCGCACTACTGGCCTTCATTGCCCAACCGAGCGTATCACGATCAACTTGCTGTAATAAACCGCCACCCATGCCAAAGGCCAAGTTATCCACACTAAAACCAGCGTCTAGTACCGCATCGAGCAAGTGCTGCAAGCTGATGGGATTGATCCCATCGCCCTGAATTAAACGCACACAATCCGGCAGCACCTTATAGCCTTTACTGTTGGTCGTCGTCCCAAAGCGCACCGCCAAGCGCTGTAACGCTTCGCGCACGACCTTCACCGGATCACCGCTATCCGGCCGAATCACCAAGGTGCCGCCCATCTGGCGGACTTCGTCGCGCAGCTCCCCGCCCCACAAGTGATCAATCGCATGCCACAAATCATAACTGTCACTGACGACTGCCACAACTTTACCGGCACCACCAAACTGCTTCAGCATGTTGCGATAAGCATCTACTTCGCCCGAACGCTCCCATGAGGTCATGGTGCTATGTTCGGCAGCAGGAATCGAAAAACCTGCCACGCGATCCGACTGATCCATACCATACCAGCGCGATGCAGCAATCAACGCACTCAAGTTATCTGTACCCGCAAAATTAACCAAATGCGCCAAGCCGCCTAACGCCGCGCTTTCTTGGCTCGACACACCGCGTGCGCCAAAATCATGCAGCTTAAACGGCAAACCATCCAAGCTATCACAGGATTTTTGCATGGCGGCTTGAATCAGTTGCCGACAGTGCCAGCTTTGGGTCGCCACAGTCGAGGGATACCACACAGCACGCAGCAGTGCTGTTTCCAAAAAACTGGTCAGCCAATAACAGGCAGGGTCGGTATTGATCACCTGTGTAACCACATTTTGGCATGGCACCCGCATGCCTTCTGGCACAGCGTCAATCTGTACCGGCAAGTAGCCCTGATATTGATCTAAAATATACTGCCAACCCGCGCGATAAAATGGCACGCCATGCGCCGTCAGCAACACATCAGCGTCATCAATCTGTTGCTGGGTGATGGGCGTTGACAAGTACTCCAGTAGATAGGCTTGCAGACCAAAAAACACCGTCTGCGGATACAAGCCCCCTCGCGGCTCAATGTAGCTAGAGATATAACGCGTATCTGGCGGATATTGCAGCCAGTGCGACGCTTTATAGCTGTCACTGTCGAGCAACAGAGTATTAAAGGATTGGGATAACATTGAATTAGCCATGACAGAACTCCTCTGTGTTGCGGCGTTGGGGCTGGCTATCGGTCTATCCGCATACCAGCCTTGAAACAAAACCTTAAAAATACAATTACAAACAAGCCATTGCACAAATAATAGCGTGATGATCCTCAAACAACTGCTTTGGATCTAACGCCGAAAGTGGTAACCAAAATGCGCGTTTGGCATCATCGCCGCCGCGTACTTTAGGCAGACCTTCAGGTGAACTGCGCAACTCAAAATAGAAGGCTTGGGTAATGGTGCGACCGCGTGCTGAACGATACGGATCATCAAAGGTACGCTGACTGTGCATTGAGCCACGCAGCACCGGATCAGGGACTTTGAGACGGGTCTCCTCGCGCAACTCACGAATACAGGCATCGAGCAGGCTTTCTTTGGCCTCGACGAAGCCACCAGGCAACGCCAACAAGCCTCGACCGGGCATAGCCTGCCGCTCCACCAGCAAAATATGCCCCGCTTGCACCACCACTGCATCTACCGTGACAAATGTGGGTGGATAAGGCGCACGCTGCCACTGCTTTTTATATTTATCAATAAACCACGCTTCCTCTTGTAACAGTGCATATTCAGGCCGTTGTCGAAACTGCTCTAACACCTGCAAACTACTCGATGGCACATCACTCGGCTGCGGCATCGCACCCAGTAAATAGCTCTCTCGCAAGGGTGTGGCAGACAAATCATGATAGTTCGGTACCGAGACGGCTGGCCAATGCGGAAATAGCGACAAATAGTAAGAGCTACGGTCTTTTTCGTGACCAATCAAACCAACTTTAGTCGCCGGATCACGACCAGCCAACATCGCAACAGCGTGCTGCACATCGGTGACCCAGCGGATATCGTTGTACAGTGAGTCACGCAACTCGATACAGTGAATACGAGCCGCCTGCTCAGCACTAAAGCTGCCGAGAATCATCTGCCGACGCTCAGCCACGCTAAAGCTATTACGCGTGCTCCGCGGTAAATTAGAAGAACCTAATAAGACAATCACCTGCCGACTTTGCTGTAATGCTTCAGCAATCACCGATTGATGACCTAAATGATAGGGCTGAAAACGCCCGATAAAAACCAGATAATCAAACACGCGCAAGCTCCTTGAGCGTCTATACAAACATGGTCTATCCACGTCTGTTGTGCCTAAATCTAAAAGATTATTGGCTCACTTGTCAAGCACTCACAGGATATTTCACTAGGGCATTTGAACGCAAAAATCTGCTACAGTCGGTGTTAAGACTTCTAATGGATTGAACATAACCGATGTCACTCACCTGCCTCACCCAACCTCACGCCAACCTACAAGCACAGCTCGAAGACGGTGTGCTTGAGCTGGTTTTGAATCGCCCAGAACGCAAAAATGCGCTGTTTAGTGATTTTTATTTAGCCGTAGAGCAAGCCCTACTTGAAGCCGACCAAGTCGCTGCGGTGCGGGTCGTCATCTTACGTGGCATTGAAGGTGATTTTACCGCAGGCAATGACCTACAAGACTTTGCCAAAAGTGCAGCCGATACCACCAGCACCATGGCCAGTGAAGAGGGTCCTCCATTTAAAGTGCTGCGTGCCGCCGCCAACCTTAGTAAGCCACTGATTATTGCAGTGCGCGGCGTGGCGGTCGGGATTGGTACGACACTGCTGCTGCATGCGGACTTGGTCTATTGTGATACGAGTGCGCGCTTTCAGATGCCGTTTGTCAGCCTCGGTCTAAGCCCAGAAGGTGCGTCGTCGATGCTGCTGCAACAACGGGCAGGCTATCTCAAAGCTGCTGAGTTGCTGCTACTGGCTGAGCCATTTGATGCACAAACCGCACTAGACGCCAAACTGGTCAATGCCATCATTGACGGTGATGTCTATGCCTATGCACGACAAAAAGCCGCACGACTCATCAGTCTGCCAGAAGCATCGCTGCGCCTCAGCAAACAACTGCTCAAGCAAGCACAGCCACAACAGGCCGTGATCGACTGCATTAACCATGAGTCACGAGTATTTATGCAGCGGGTAAAATCGCCTGAAGTGCTCGAAGCGTTGACCGCTTTTAAAGAAAAACGTGCACCAAACTTCCGGCAGTTTGATCAAAACTAAGGCTCACTACTCGGCTATTCAGTGATCTGTGTAGTGCAGTGTATGGTCTATTTAAACCCACTGCGCTACCTATCAACTGAGGAGTACGGGCTGGCGAACAGCCTTGTGCAAAAATTAAAGGTATACAGACCAGACATTACGGCAAATTTGACCCGATAGGATTCATGATGACTACCAACGTTTGCAGCTTGCAGCAATTAAAAACCTACACCACGATTGTTGCTGATACGGGCGATCTACACGCGATTGCACGGCTACGCCCTACCGATGCCACCACCAATCCGTCGCTGATCACCGCTGCCGCACAAGACCCAAACAATCAAGCTTTGCTTGCGCTCGCACAGCAACAGGCATTGGCAGAAGGCCATCGTGACGACGCACGGATTGAGCGCATGATTGACCTGCTGACGGTACAGTTTGGCATTGAGATTTTAAAACTGATCGATGGCCGCGTCTCGACCGAAGTGGATGCACGACTCTCGTTTGATCAGGCCGCGACAGTCGCTAAAGCGCATGAACTGATCGAAATTTATCAGCAGGCTGGCATAGATCGAGATCGCGTATTGATTAAAATCGCCGCCACATGGCAAGGCATTCAGGCCGCGCGGCAACTCGAAGCCGACGGCATCCACTGTAATCTGACCTTGTTGTTTGGCATACACCAAGCCATCGCCTGTGCGGATGCGGGTGTCACACTGATTTCGCCATTTGTGGGGCGTATTTTAGACTGGCAAAAAAAAGCCGAAGGCCGCAGCAGCATTCCGATTGAGCAAGACACAGGTGTGCAATCAGTCAAGCAGATTTATAGCTACTATAAACAGCACGGCTATGCGACGCAGGTGATGGGTGCAAGTTTTCGCAGTGCCGCGCAGATTATGGCGCTAGCAGGTTGTGACTTACTGACCATTGCGCCGAGTTTACTCGATGAATTGAGCAGTCTGAGCACTGACATGACCGAGCCACTGTCATTAGACTGGGCGATGCAACAGCCCAAGACACCACGACAACACTTGGATGCACACCAGTTTGCAGAACAGCATCAGCAAGACCCGATGTCATCCGAGTTGTTGCAAGCCGGTATTGATGGCTTTATCCAAGCCCGTCAGCAACTGACTGAACAACTCACTACTCAGCTGCAACAGCGTTTTGCATAGGCCATCAAGCCCAGACCCCCGCCATTTTAAGGAGCAAGAATCGTGTCTAAACAACAAAGCCTCACTGAGCAGCTTGCGGACTTGATCATACAGGGTACGGATAGTACGACTGCATTTAAGTTGTTTGATCAGCTTGAACCCGTACAGCTTGATGAGATGATCGGCCAATGGCACGGCGGTGGGCTACCTACAGGGCATGTGATGGATGGCATGTTGGAGGCGTTTGGTTGGTATGGTAAGACCTTTAGCAGTCCGAACCATGTGCATCCGTTGTTGTTTACGTTGAATGGCAAGTTGGTGGCGATTGATCCGAAATGGCTGCCGATTGCGCAGGTGTCGAATCGTCGCTTACCGGCGCAGGGCTTGCTGGCCAAGCTGTCGCTTCCGGCCAAATTTGCGCTGAAGACGGGGCAAAGTCGGGCGCAACTGCGGATGATGGAGTATCGGGGTAAGGTCAGTGCGGTGATGATTTATGATCACTTGCCGATTATGGATATTTTTCGGAAGGTGGATGACCACACGCTGCTGGGTGTGATGGATTTGAAAGGCATGCAGCAGCCGTTTTTCTTTGTGTTGTATCGGGATTGACGTAGGGTATGCTGCGCGCACCGCTTTGAAGGTTCGGTGCGCGTGAAGTACACTGTTTGGCAGATAGAATTATTAGCCGGTTCCGCACCATGCATTCACACCTATTTTGCCAGCAATATGAAGTAATATTGCAATTACAGGCATAATCAGCGCCGGCACCAACCCTAATGTTGTAGCAATAACGCTGCTGATGCTGGAAACAAAGAATAGTGCTGTCGGATTAGCTTGAGCAAAAAGCTTATCCCTATCTTTTTTATATTTTTTGTCGCCACATATAAATAAACGGAACTCAGCCATAAGCCGCTCCCAAAATGGCTGGGAACCCCCTTGTGGCTCCCCACCAAATTGTTGTGTACTAGATGGACCGTTAGCTGCCAACCATTTTTTTGCCGCTTCCTCCTCTCCATGCTCGGCAATAAGTACTGTAATCGAGTTTTGTTGGTATACTTTCAACCCTCCTAATAAATCATCCAGACTGAATATTGGCAGCGTGTTTATTTCGGTCATTACATCATCTCCCGAATATACTCAGCAGAAATAATATGAGTTGTTTGATTCAACTCAGCAGGATTTATTCCTCCAATCGAAATGCCAGAATGAGGTGCATAGGTGCCAACAAGCAGCCCTATTACCTTCTGCAAACGAGGACTAAACACCATAGATCCGGATTGACCTGGACGTGACTGAATATTTAGAACTGCATGCTTGCTTTTTATTGAGCTTGATTCGAGCAAGATTTTTGCCCCAACTACTGTGCTTTGAAAAGTTAAGACACGCCGGCCTTCTGTGCAGTGAGGGTAACCAAATATTCCTAATTCTTCACCAACGGGTACATCATCAAGGGATCCTATTGCTGGCACTATACCTTCAAAATATACGTCAGCTTTTAGTATTGCAAGGTCTTTGATTGGGTCTATTTCTAAAACTATGGCGTTTACTGGTTGGCAACGTATGTCTGATACATCTTGGTACTCGTCAACTCTTTGAATATGTGGTTTTAGAATCACAAGACCATGCGGATTATCGCCTACGACGTGTCTTGACGTCGCATACGATCCATCCTTTGAAATCATAAAGGCTGTACCAAGCATTTCAACGTGACTTGGGGTCATGCGCCCCACAATAGCAACGAACTGGGTAAATATATCCATTAGATATCCTAGGAAAAAATGTTTTTATGCATCAAGATGATGCATAACTGTTTAAAGCACGGCAAACAGCGGGACAATCCTTTTGAAAAGAACTACTGGCCATTTAAACTCTCAACCCACCCGCATTTTATAACACCAACAACACCCACAATCAACGATGTTGACAGTGCAAAAAAGGACAGTACTCACACTGCCCTTTCCCTTTCCCCAATCAATCTTTCCGACGCATATGCGGGAACAAAATCACATCCCGAATACTCGGCGCATTGGCAAACAACATCACCAAGCGATCAATCCCAATCCCCTCGCCCGCAGTCGGTGGCAACCCGTACTCCAGCGCCTCGACAAACTCCGCATCGTAATGCATCGCCTCATCATCACCCGCATCTTTTTCGGCGACTTGCTGCTGAAAGCGTGCCGCTTGATCGATGGCATCATTTAACTCAGAAAAACCATTTGCCAACTCACGCCCACCGATGAAGAACTCAAACCGATCCGTGATATGCGCGTTATAGTCGTTACGACGTGCCAGCGGTGAGGTTTCAGCAGGATATTCGGTGATAAAGGTCGGCTGACGCAGCTTGGTTTCGACCGTTTCTTCAAACACGATAGTCTGTAATTTACCCAGCCCAAAGCCGTCTTTGACTTTTTCTTTCAGCTCAGTCTGTACAAACTGCGCCAAAAAGTCCCGATCATCGACTTGCTCAGGCGTCAGGCTTGGATTGTGCTGCAAGATCGCATCACGCATCGAGATTTTGGCAAAAGGCCCTTTAAAGCTAAAAGTCTCTTCAGCATACGGCACATCGGTCGTGCCCAGAATATCCAAGGCCAGTTTTTCCAGCATACGCTCGGTCAGATCCATCAGATCCTTATAATCGGCATAGGCTTGATAAAACTCGATCATGGTAAATTCAGGATTGTGACGGGTCGATACACCTTCGTTGCGGAAGTTACGATTGATCTCAAACACCCGCTCAAAACCACCGACTACCAGACGCTTCAGGTACAGCTCTGGCGCAATCCGCAAAAACAACTCCATATCCAAGGCGTTGTGATGAGTTTTAAATGGCCGCGCCGACGCACCACCCGGGATGACGTGCATCATCGGGGTTTCGACTTCCATAAAGCGCTCAGCCAGCAAAAACTGCCGAATGCCGCTGACCACTTGGGAGCGGATCATAAAGGTGCGACGGGTGTCTTCGTTGGTGATCAAGTCCAGATGCCGATTGCGGTATTTGGCTTCGGTATCACTGAGACCATGAAACTTATCGGGCAGTGGGCGTAAGGATTTGGTCAGTAGCTCAACGCTTTGCATTTCGACATACAGATCGCCTTTGCCTGAACGCGCTAGTGTGCCTTGGGTGGCAACAATATCGCCAAGGTCAAACTGCTTGATCGCTGCTAGCGTGTCAGCAGGCAGGGTTTTGCGATTGACATACAGCTGAATCCGCCCTGTCATGTCTTGAATCACCATAAACGAGCCGCGATTGAGCATCAGGCGACCGGCGACACTGACGGGAATCGCTGCTTCGGCCAATTGCTCTTTATTCATCTCAGCATATTGACTCTGCAAGTCACCCGCATAGTGTTCACGGCGAAAGGTATTCGGGAACGCGCTTTTACCGCTGGCTTTGGCCTGTTCTTGCAGTACCTTGAGCTTGGCGTGACGCTCAGCAATCAACTGGTTGACGTTGATAGCGGGGGTATCGAGCTGGTCGGTCATTGCAAATCTCTCGGCAATATCAAAAAGAGCCGAAGCATAACAAATTTCACGGGTTCGCGGCAGTCATCGCCTGCTGATCTGCATGGCGATATCACAATTTACACGCAACCAGCCTGTACTGCGCGATGCATGACCTGTTGTAATGCAAAAGTCGCGGCAGCCAATGCCTGTTGCCAGTCGTGAGCAGCCTGACCATCCGCACAGGGCAAACGCACTATGCATGATTTTTACCGAACAGCAACTGTTGTCGGTACTGAGCATTCATTAAAGCCTTCATTCGACTGCGTTTCGCACTCAAAGACGCAGTGCCATTGACACGCAGTAAATTCAACGCCACCCGACGAAACAAAGCGAGGTTGCTACGTTGATTATTGCTGAATGCACGACTCGCATCTTCAGAAAATGCGACATCCAACACCCAATGTTGTTGGTTCTCAATTGCCCAGTGATTGCGAACGGTGCTTTTAAAATCATCAAGTTGGGTTAAGCTGGTCAGGTAAAAACGCCGTTGTATTTCCTGCTTACCCTTGATGTCACGGGTTGATTCCACCATACCCAGACCTTTTAAGCCAAACCACTCACCGGCCTGAGACAGCCATGCAATCTCGGTACTCAAATAATAGCGACGAGTCTCAATTCTGCCGTGATCTTTGCTAACCTCCTCGACGAGATCTTGAGGATGTTGCGCTGCTTGAGTATCCAGCCACAAGGCAGCATCCTCATATAGCGTTTTATGATTTTGCTTTAAGGCCAGCACATAGTCTGCTTTGGCTGCAATGATCTGACGGCTAATATCTTTCTGGCAGTAAATCGCATCCATGCTCACGATGCTGCCCTTGATATTAATCAATGAGAGAATTTCTGGCAGTGCATTTATTTCATTAGTTTTTTTATCAACCTGATGAACGCCCAATACCAGCTTTAGATCAGTGGCAAAGGCAGTGACGAGATTGATACTGTGATTTTGGCCAAACCCGCCACCGATCATCTTGCCATCGATGGCAATGTGTTGCCGGTCTAATGAGGGTAGGCTGTCACTGACCCATTGGGCAAAAACCCGAGCAAACTCAGTCCGATCAAGTCGTCCGAACACACGGCTGAGCGTGTCGTGTGAAGGGATGCCATTGGATAGGTCAACATATTGTTTGAGCCAGTCAGCTTGTTCTTCGGCAAAATCCTCAATACTATTCCAATCATCAAAGCCACATAGAGTTGCACATAATACAATAAAAACAATGGATTGCAGTGAATGCAACTTATTTTTGGTTTCTACTCTGGGATCGGTGAGTTGGTTGAAATAGTCGATCGGGTTGTTGAGCTTGAGCATGATGGAGTCGCGGCCAAATTTCAGTTGTCTAACGCTTTTTTAGCATCTTGGCAAGCGATTTATAGTGCGTTTGCCCTGGCAGAACAATATCAAACCATTCAACACCAACAAATGGAAAAGGAAGGTGATAGAACCATTCGGCATCCCATTGTGAGATCCAGCCACTGACCCATTTTGATCGATATGAAGGCTTCCAGTCGTCAAAGCTTCTCACCAACGTGATTAACTCATTCCACTTCGTATCATTTGCCAAAGCACCAGAAAACCGCTGTCGAGCCATAGCGACAACTTTTTCTTTGTCTAGGTGAGTTGGCACTGCGTTAGCCATGGGATAAGTATCCATCTATGTTGCTTCCTTTATGACGGCTTGATCACTGCATACCCCGTCACTTCCTCGCGGTCGTGATACAGCTGGCGGAATTGTAGGCGTTCTAGTTTTTTACCGGCGTCTTTGACCGCATCTTGGATCAAATGCTCACAAAATTTCACCTCCTC
>JBBKWW010000036.1:0-13044 GCA_037969155.1 Moraxellaceae bacterium | reverse complement strand
TACAGCGTGTGCCTTGGTGTAGGCCGGTGATGTTGACCATCGGCAAAAACACCACCCGCACCTGCTCAAGTAGGGCATTGAGTTGACTATCCCATGCCAAGCGTCCGAGCAGGTGTTCTAGCCACGCCAGTAGGATTTGGCTGCCGATGCGTTCATTGCCATGAATGCCGCCGACCAAAACCACAGTCGGTACAATTCCATCAGCTTGTCCGAGTTCTAATTCATAGAGTGGTAAATCGTCCACAGTGGTCAGTACACGATGGCGTAGTGCAGGATGTTCGATCAGGCGTTCAAGCTGTGCTAATTCAGGCAAAAGACGGGACATAAAAAAAGCCACACCGCAATGGGTAAACCGTTGAGTGTGGCGTATCAAGTTGACGGTGCGATGACGCGGAGGATTACTTTTAATTCACATGTAAACTAAACAAACCTAATGCCTCCGTCGTGTTAAATCGGTAGGCCGTGTTGCAAAATTGACAGTCCATTTTAATCTCGCCATCATCTTGCAAAATCTGCTGCACACCGTCTGCGCCGACCTGTTGTAGCGCCATTTCACAGCGCTCGCGTGAGCAAGTACAACCAAATTTAAGCGGCTCAGCCTCTGGTAGCACCACTTCTTCTTCATGATACAAGCGATACAAAATATCAGTGGCGGACAGTTCGACCAGTTCGGCCGCACTCAAGGTTTCGGTCAGCAGGGTTAAGCGTGGCCACAGATCCGCATCGACATGCGCTTGCTCATCCTCATCCCGACGGGGTAGCTGTTGAATTAAGAGTCCACCCGCTTGCTGTTGCTGACAACTCAGCACAATCCGCGTCGGAATCTGTACTGACTGATCGAAGTAACGGGTCAGGCATTCGGCCAATACATCCGAATCACGGCCAATAATCCCTTGATAACGCTCGCCATCTTCTGGTTCGATATTGATAAACAACACGCCATCACCGAGTGCTTGCATCGCCTCGACACTGCTGTGTGCAGTGTGAAAAATCGCAGATGATTCATCCCATTGTGCTAACGCGCGAATCTCACCATCATGGCTACATTCAGCCATCGCCCATTTCAGATCTGCTTGGCCTTGTGCTTGAATCGACAGTCGTCCGCGAATTTTTAGGGTACTGGCCAGTAATGCAGCACCGACCAGCATTTCACCGAGTAACGCCGCAATCGCAGGCGGGTAGGCGCGTTGTGCCAAAATCGTGTCGAGTGACTGTTGGATATGTACCACTTCACCGCGCACGGGACTGGCATCAATAAAAAAACGCTGGCGAATATCGGTCATCAGTTTTTTCCTCACTGGCCTTTCTGAATCATCTCATGATGATGGCGTCGCCGCAAAAATCAAGGTCATACCGCTCAGACGGATGGCTCGACATTGGGATCATCGCGGGGTGCTGGCTCGAGTTCATCGACATGGTGTGCTTCACGCCCAAACACCGTCCACGTGCCGTTATAGCCAAGCGGATCTCGATAGGCATCGGAGCGTTGTTTGCGGGGTTTTTCACGGCTGTCCAAAATATCAAAATCCTTGCGTGTGGTCAGCACCAAGCCCGTGCGATAGAAGCGTACCCGTTCTGGTAGCAAGTCTTCTCCCGTTTTGGCATCGACCCGAAACACATAGGCACGTAAATCAATAAATGCCCGATGTGCCACCAGCATGCCGTCTGGGTGTACTGCAAACCAAGCGTGCATGGCCTGTATTTCAGCATCGCTATACGCGCCACAGCGATCTAGCAGTGTGCCGACTGCGCCAAAGGATTTAGATTCTTTAGCATAAGTACGGGCAAGGTGTAGACGCTGTACCTGATCGACAAATACAGGCAGGCCAAGCGTCGAGGGTAGTGGCAGGGCGTCTTTGCCGACATGTGCATCTGGATAAAATGCATGCGCCCGCTGAAAATACGGCAGCCACTCGGTGTGATAACGAGCGACCTCATCCACGTCGCCGCGATAAATCGGCATATCACGAATTTGGTCGAGATATTCGGGTGGCCAATGCGTATGCCGAAAATCAGCAATATCTTGCTTCAGTTGCGAAATCAGTTGCTTGTCGAGTTTTTTACCCTCAGTGTGCTGAGCGTGAGGTGATTGAAATTTGGCGATTCGTGGTTTGCTCGGCATGGCTAATACTCCCTGACGGTACTGAGCTTAACTCAATTCTTGTGGATCAATATCCAGTGATACCCTGACCTGTCGGCGCTGTGGCATGTTCCAAACCTGCGGCCACCAGTGTTCAAGCAAATGATGCAATTGTTTACGGTTGCTGCATAAAATCAAGCCATGCCCCCGAAAAATCCCTGCTTTACGTTCCATTGGTGCAGGAATTGGCCCCCACACTTCCAAGCACTGCGCAGTGTCTTGCGCCTGCAACAGTTGCAGCACTTCGGTTAAAAACTGCTGGGTTTGCACCCGATCACGCGACTCCGCCCGAACCAACGCGGCATAGCGATACGGCGGCAATAATGCCAGTTGGCGTTCCTGTAAGGTATTTTCAGCAAACTGATCATAACCCTGCTGGATCAGGATTTGCAGCAGCGGATTATCTGGCTGCCACGTCTGAATCAACACTTGCCCTCGTTTATGTCCTCGTCCAGCCCGCCCAGCCACTTGCATGATAATTTGTGCAGTGCGTTCTGGTGCGCGAAAATCACTACTTAAAAAACCACCATCTGCATCTAAAATCGCCACCAAGGTCACATGCGGAAAATGATGGCCTTTAGCGAGCATCTGCGTACCGAGCAAAATCGCCGCGCCTTCGGTATTGGCGCGCTGATAAATCGCCTCCCAACTACCGACCCGCTGTGTGGTATCTCGATCCACACGTAAAATCGGGGTATCCGCAAAATGCGTGCGTAAGGTTTCTTCTAGTCGAGCCGTACCCGAGCCAATCGGTAGCAAATTCGGTGATTTGCAGGCCAGGCAAATCGTGGGTAACTGGCTGTGATAACCACAATGATGACAGTGTAAATGCGCGCGAGGGGTTTGGTGTACCGTGAGATGTGCATCACAGCGCGGGCAGTCGGCCTGCCACCCACACGCCTCACACAGTAAAACAGGTGCATAACCGCGTCGATTCAAAAAAATCAACACTTGATCTTGTGCGTCAAGCCGTTTACGAATCGCTTGCAATAGGGGTTTGCTCAGACCGTTTTCACGGAACTGACCTCGCAAGTCGATCACTTGCATTTTTGCCAGCACCGCCGCCCCCGCGCGTTCGGTCAGTCTCAGATGGATCAGCTTGGCTTGTTGTGCCAAATGTAGGCTTTCTAGCGAGGGGGTCGCCGAGCCTAAAATCACCGGACAGTGTTGCAGTTGGCCGCGCCGCAAGGCCAGATCTCGTGCATGATAACGAAAGCTATCTTGTTGTTTATAAGATAAATCATGCTCTTCATCGACCACGATCAGGCCAAGCTTTGGTAGCGGCGTGAAAATCGCCGAGCGCGTCCCAATCACGATGTGGGCTGCGCCATTTTGTGCCATTTGCCACGCATTTAAGCGCTGTACATCAGTCATGCCTGAGTGCAACATCACCACATGAGCCGCAAAGCGGGCTTGAAAGCGACTAATCGTCTGTGGCGTGAGGCCGATTTCAGGCACTAAGACCAAGACTTGTTGGCCACGTTCTAATACTGGTTGCATGGCTTGCAAGTACACTTCGGTTTTGCCACTGCCCGTCAGACCTTCTAATAGCACACCTTGATAGTGGCCTAACACCTGATGGATTCGGCTGATGGCGACCGCTTGCTCAGGGTTCGCAGTGAGTGGCAGTTCCGCCAGTTGTACTGGATGCGGCTCGGCTTGATAAGCCTGCATAAATTCAACTGCCAAACCACGTTTTTCTAATTGCTTCAGTTGGCTGCGCTGCACGCCCATCAGTTGTAAGACGCTTTCGGGTGCGCCGCGTTGGTCGTGTAAATTTAAAATATCAAAGGCAAGTTTTTGTGCTGAGCCTGTTTTAAAGCTGGCGGCTGGTTGTGGCTCAGCAAGCCGCCAATAATGACTTAGAATATCCAAAGGCCGACCTTGCCGCAGCAGCGTCGGCAACGCCATCAGTAGCACCTCACCAATTGGAAAGTGGTAATACTGTGCTGACCAGACCAACAGCGGCAACAACTCTACTGCAATCGCAGGCTGTTGATCGATCAGCTCCAATGCTGCCCGCAGCTTGTGTGGCTCAATCTCATGGGCATCACCTTCACCCAGCACAATCCCGATCAGTTGTTGCCGCCCAAACGGCACACGCACGCGGCAGCCGACCGCAGGCAGTTGCGTCACCTCGTTCGGCAACTGATAGTCAAACAGTTGAAACATCGGTACCGGCAGGGCAACACGGATTAGCGGGCGAGAGTCAGTCAAGAGTACAGTTTCCCTGCCAGTCTTTTTCACATGAGGGTCATAAAGGTGCTGATCAGATCGAGTCTGAGGCGCAAGACGCGACCGCTGTTGCGACGCATCTCAGCAGGTCAGTTGAGTCTTAGTCAGTGACTAACTCTAATACGCCATCCATTTCCACTAAGGCTGCTCGCGGTAGACTCGCCACACCAAGTGCTGCACGCGCAGGATAGGGCTGCACAAAATACTCGCCCATGATCTGATTCACCAATTGAAAGTTAGCCAGATCAAGCAAGAAAATATTCAGTTTGGCGATATCAGCCAATGAGCCGCCAGAGGCTTCACATACCGCTTTGAGGTTATCAAAGACACGGCGAATTTGTGACTCGATGCCATCGACCAATGTCATGCTATAAGGATCAAGGCCGATTTGACCAGAAAGATAAACGGTATTGCCGACCCGAATGGCTTGGGAGTAAGTGCCGATTGCCGCAGGTGCTAGCTCGGTGTGAATCACGGTACGCGACATGCAAAGCTCCAAATGATTCGCAAAGGTGGTCAAAAGTGACAATTCGATTGAACGATTATGATAGCGGATTCTATGGCTTTGCTACAGTCCCAAACTGTACAGCAGCGGGTGACGCATTGAATTAAATTGAATTAGCTGAGATTGTCGAGTCGAGTCACACTGGGAAAGTCGAATAAACTACGAATTTCGTGGATCAGTCGGGCTAGATGGTCACGATCACGCACTAAAACCGCCAAACGGGTGTATTGGTTCTCGATTTTTAGTTTTTCAACGCCTGCTTGCAGTTCGCGTACCCGATAAATTAATTCTGTGGTTTGTTCATCAGATAACCCTTCGCCGATCAGCAGGGTCACTGGAAAGCGTGGATCTTCCGGCGTATGTTGCTGCCATTGTAAGGTTAAAGTATGCTCTGGATGTTGGGCGATTTCTTGCGCAAGGTTGCCACAGCGGCGTCGATGCACAATCAAGCCACGACGTGTCAGATGACCTAAAATTGGATCACCCAAGATCGGATTGCAACAATGCGCATAACGTAGGTCGATGCCATCAGTACCAATAATAAGCTGCTCAGACGCGACGAAATTAATGGCCTGACTGCGATTGACCAAGCGTGAGGCCACCAGTTGTGGCAGCAAGTCACCAATCGCAATTTGTTCAAATAAAGCAGCCTGATTCGGCAAGTGCTGCCATGCCAGTAAGTCGAGCCAGTCTTCATCGGACAGGTCGTTGATGCCGCGTTTATACAGTTTGAGCGCACGGTTTAAGGCTTGTTGGCCGACAGTGCGCTGTTCTTCGACATCCTGTTCGCGCAAGATGTGTTGTAGTGCCCGCCGTGCTTTATGGGTGTTAATAAAGCTTAGCCAGTCTGGGTTAGGCGTGGCCAAGACATCAGTAATCATCTCGATCACTTGTCCGCTTTGCAAGGGTGTGCCTAGCGGTTTAATTACCCCGTCGATTTTGACCCCAATCGCATGATTACCCAAAAACAAACTGGCAGCATAGGCAAAATCGACCGCAGTTGCCCCTTGTGGTAATTCGTGTAAATCCCCGTCTGGGGTATAGACCAGCACCTTGTCACGATGTAGATATTCGAGTAACGCGTTTAAGGTGCTTCGCGCACAATCCCGATCAATCAGATCAGCGAGATTATGCAGTGATGCTTGAATGGCGGAGCGCGTGGCCTGTGGTGCAGAGTCACCGAGTACCACGCCGAGTCGTGCTGCGTCCCGCATGCGCGAGGTTTGTAAGGTCAAATCGACCTGCCCTAAACCATCGCGTAAAGATAAAAATAACGCCTGATTACCACCCGGTAATGGATTGCGGATATGGTCACGTAATTCAGACCACTCAAACTGTTGTTGCAGTGTGCTGGCCAGTTGGTCACAACCGACCACAGTATCGAGCAAAATTTCAAACGCATGTGTGTCGAGCAGTGTACTCAGATCCTGATCACCACGAAAAAAACGCTGAAAAATCAGAATGTCATTGTCGCGTGGTGTGATATGGCCCGTTAAATTGAGTTGCTCAATTAAGCTGTCTAGTGTAAAGGCACGCTGCTGTCGTAGTTCCAAGCGTTGTAATGCAGAGTGTGCCAAGGCATTGGTGAGACAGTTAAACATCTCTGGAGCGAGGTTCTCGAAGCACAGTTTTTCCAGTTGGTCGGCGATTTCATTCATCCCGACAATACGTGCCATCGGCACAAAAATATCAACGGTTTCTTGGGCGATACGGGCGCGTTTTTCAGAGCTTAAGGCTTCTAGCGTCGACATATTATGTAAGCGATCAGCCAGCTTGATGACGATTACCCGTGGATCGTGTAGGGTCGCGGTGAGAATTTTACGAAATGAGGCGGCTTTATTGGTTTGCTTGTCTTTAGAAATGGTGAGCTTGGTTACACCATCGACCAGATCCGCTACCGTAGCCCCGAATAAATCACTAACCTGCTGTTTAGTATAATCCGTGTCTTCAATGACATCATGTAGTAAGGCGGCCATCAGGCTGTCGGCATCGAGTCGCATATGTCCTAAAATGTCCGTTACTGCAATCGGGTGCAACACATACGGCTCGCCGCTTTTTCGAATCACACCGCCATGCGCCGCATCGGCAAAATCACACGCCGTCAGCACACGTTGCACATCGGTTTCGGTCAAATAGCTGTGTAGTGTCTCAGCCAACAGTTGTTTGGCGGTCGCGACTGCTTGGCGGGGCATGGTGGTCGTCCTGTATCAACAGCATGGCAATCAACTCGACCCTCCAATGAAAAGCAAAATGCACGTAATGTCAACTCATTCATCAGTTTTTTTACAGTAGCGCATAAAAAACCAGCCAATCGGCTGGTTTTTTAGCATCCATAGCGCTCAGCAGCAGTGCTTAAAAAAAGCTGTCCAAGCTGAGTGGAGCAAGTGCCATATCAAGCGGTGACGGCTGACGTGGCTCATCTTTTTGTTTCAAGATGTCGCGGTTTACATGTCCTGCCGCGATTTCGCGCAGTGCCATGACGGTGGGCTTGTCATTTTCCCAAGGTAACATGGGATCTACTGTACCACGAGCCAGTTGACGAGCGCGTTTGGAGGCAACCAATACCAGTTCGAAGCGGTTTTCCACTGCACCTAGACAGTCTTCTACAGTCACACGGGCCATGTTGATCTCGTCAGATTAAGCAAATAAAGAACACAGCATTGTAGAGCAGCGGGGTCAGTCCGACAAGCCTATTCGCCACTGATCTATATACCCGTGATCAGGTTGGACAGCAAGGCTTGCTGTCGAACCGACTGCTGTGCCACCGTCAGACGTGCTGCCTGAATAATCGATTTAAGATGATCTAGTGCAGTCTCAAACTGATCATTGACCACTACATAATCGAAGCTGACGTGCTGTTGTAGCTCAGTCAGCGAGCCCGCCAAACGCCGTTCGATCACCTCATCACTATCTTGGCCACGGTTGGACAGCCGTTCACGTAGGGCGGCGCGAGTCGGCGGGACAATAAAAATTTGGATCGAATCTGGAAATAAACGGCGAACTTGGTCTGCACCTTGGCAGTCAATTTCGAGCAGTACATCTTGACCGATATGCAGTTGGGACAGTACCGCGGCTTGACTGGTGCCGTAATAGTTGCCAAACACTTCGGCATGCTCAATAAAACCACCCGCACTAATCTGCTCAATAAATTGTTCAACACTGACAAAGTGATAATGGACACCATTCTGTTCACCATCACGCATCGGGCGAGTGGTGTGTGATACCGAGACACTCAAGCCGTCGATTTGTGGCAATAACGCTTTGACCAGTGATGTTTTTCCTGTTCCTGAGGCGGCGGCGACCACAAACAACAAACCGGACATGGCTGAATTCCTGTTAAAATAAAAAATGACAAGCGAGTCAGCTTATTTTAGCCAATATTGACCCGCAAAAGCGATCAGATGAGTATCAGTCGTTGGTGCGGTGCTTCATGTGATTGATACAGTCCAACCTGATAACGCCGGAGTGTGCGGTATGGAAATAATTTTGGCAAATCCTCGTGGCTTTTGTGCTGGCGTAGATCGGGCGATTGCGATAGTGAATCGTGCGCTTGAGCGGTTTGGACCACCGATTTATGTGCGGCACGAAGTGGTTCATAATAAATTCGTGGTCGATGACTTGCGCGGTCGAGGCGCGGTGTTTGTCGAAGAATTGGATCAAGTGCCGGATGGTGCCATTGTGATTTTTAGTGCGCATGGCGTGTCACGTGTGGTGCAACAAGAAGCCAGTCAGCGCCAGCTTAAAGTGTTTGATGCCACTTGTCCGTTGGTCACCAAGGTGCACATTGAGGTGACACGGCATGCCCAGCAAGCCGTCGATGCGATTTTGATTGGTCATGCGGGTCATCCTGAGGTGGAAGGCACCATGGGACAGTATAATGAGCAGTTTGGTGGGCGGATTCATCTGGTCGAGGACGAAGAGGATGTGGCAGCGCTACAGGTGCGCGATCCCAATCAATTGGCCTTTGTCACCCAAACGACATTATCTGTCGATGACACGGCACGCGTGATTGATGCCTTGCGTCATAAATTTCCAAACATCGAAGGGCCACGCAAAGACGATATTTGTTATGCCACTCAGAATCGCCAAGATGCAGTGCGTGAACTGGCGAACGAGTGCCAAGTGGTGCTAGTGGTCGGCTCACCGAACTCCTCTAACTCAAATCGCTTGCGTGAGCTGGCCGAGCGCATCGGTTGTCGAGCGTATCTGGTCGATAATGCCGAACAGATGCAGCAAGATTGGTTTATTGGTGTTCGTCAGGTTGGAGTGACTGCGGGTGCATCAGCCCCAGAAATTTTGATCGATCAGGTGATTGAACGGCTACGCGAGTGGGGTGGGGCACAGCCGACCGAACGGCAAGGTCGCGAGGAAAATGTGGTGTTTTCACTGCCTCGTGAGCTGAAATCAGCGGCAGGTGACTCTGCTGCGCCGACCATGGAGTGATCGCTATAGATCACCGCTGGTCAACGATTTAAACCAGATGATTGGTTTAAAATGCCAACTTTGACGCACTAACAAGTTTTAGTCTGCTGTATAAGCGGCTGGTCGCGCATTGATTGAGTCATGCGCTGGCCACTTCTATGATGATAATAGGACAAAGATGATGTTCGGGATGAGCAAGATCTTTTTGGATGGATGCGCATGAAATACTCTCAGGGCTTTACGCTGGTCGAATTGCTGGTCACCGTGGCGATCATTGGGATCTTGGCCGCTGTCGCCACGCCGTCTTTTTTACAGACCCTCGCCAATCAGCGCATGAAGTCGGCTGCCTATGATTTGAGTGCGACGTTTGCTGAGGCGCGCTATCAAGCCGCATTACAGCGAGTCACCATGAATGTGACCACAACAGGTACGGCCGCTGCATGGAAAGCTGCCAGCAGCTCTAAAAAAGCCGATATTCATTGGCAGTTGATTCCAACGGGTAGTGTCACGCCACTGGTGCAGTCTGGTGTAGATCGGCGGGTTGAAGTTGCCAGCAGTTTAGGTTCGATCTCAGCCTTGTTTTTACAAAGTGGTTTAGTGGCGACTGCAGAAAATCCAAATACTCCGATTGCACAAGATGTGTTCTTCCGAGTCTGTGACAGTGCGGTAAATAGTGAAGAAGGTTATACCGTGGTCTTGGGACGTTTTGGCGGTAGTCGGGTCTATACAGGTAAGTTTGGCACAGAGGTAGGAGCGCAGTCATGCACATAAGCCTTCATCAATCCGCCCAACGAGGCATTGGCATGGTCGAGGTGCTGGTCGCACTGTTGCTACTTGCTGTCGGGGTTTTAGGGTTTTCAGCATTACAATCTTATGCAGTGTATTCGACCACAGAAAGCTTAAACCGCACGCAAGCCCTGACTGTGATGCGTGGGCTGGCCGAGCGAATTCGAGTCAACGGTACGACTACGACGATTTTAGCCAACTATAAAGCTGCTATGGGTTCTGGTCTGCCCACTGCGCCATCTAATCTTTGTACAACAACTGCTTGTGATGCGGCGGCGTTAGCGGCAGCCGATGTGTATGCTGCCCGAGCGGCCGCATGGGACAGTGGCATCCAATTGGGCATGACCGCTTGCCCTGGTACAGTCGGTATCGGTCAGCGTCAGTGCTTACTCGCGGCATGGGACAAGACCACGGCGACTATGGCAGCGGATGACGACGCTTGTATGACAGAAGCAGGTACGTATCGTCGCCAAGCCAACTGTATCGTGATGGAGATTTACTAAATGAACCAATCACCCATACAAACTGAGTTGGCTCAGCCCATCGACATCCGACTGCACTCGCAACAGGGCTATACCCTGATTGAGCTGATGGTTGCCCTTGCACTAGGCTTGCTGATCAGTGCTGCCGCCATCCAGCTGTTTATCACCAGCCAAACCACGTTTAGCTTGCAACAAGGTGGTGCGGATGTGCAGGACAGTAGTATTTTTGGCTTGGAGCTCATGTCACGCAATGCTCGTATGTCCAACTATGGCGGTGGTCGTCCCGTGATCAACGATTTTACCCCACTCGGCGGTATTGTGTTTACTGCCGATCCGAGTTCTGCAGAGAAAATTACTGGCGCACCCACCGTAAACTTACAAAGTGTTCAGTTAGATGCTGCTGTTGTGCCCTTAGGGTTGGTGACGCGTGGCTCAGGCCTTACAGTGAGTTCAACTGCAAATCACTGGACAGGCATCAGTAATGCTTCGGTTGTCGGCGGTGGAGTCGCCCAAAGTGCGCAGTTAGTGATTCAATACCGCGCCCCACAAGATATGTTTGATTGTGAGGGTCAGCGCGCCCTCGGGCCGCGGCTGTCGAATAAAACGGGTGACACGTTCGGCGCAACCCGTGATGCCACAGGCAACCTGATGCCTGCCCGTATGATTGACGGTGATGTGGTGGTTGAGCGCTATTTTCTGCGCAATGACACCACGGGTGTGGCCACTGGCGAAAATGCCGCGCGTGCCTTGGTACTGGCATGTGATGCAGGGCGCTATAGCGTAAACAACCAAAAGGATGTCAAAGACGGCACGATTCCAATCGCAGGCTTTGGCGGTGCAGGTCAGGTGCTGATGAGTCGGGTCGATCACTTTGATATTCGGCTTGGCGTGGAAGTAGCCGGTGGAACTCGCTACACCACGATTCAAGAGTATTTGGCTATTAGACCTGCAGCAGCAGCAAGTGGTGCCGCGGTTGCTCGGCCACGGGTGATATCACTGCAAATCGCCGTGCTGGTGCGCGCTCAAGGGAAGAGTGCCAGTGCGTCGCTTGATCCAAATCAGGTCTATGCCATGCTGGGACAGGGCGTAAAAATCACTGTACCGGACAGTACCGGATCAACCAAGTCTGGCTATCTGCGTAAGGTCTACCAAACAACAGTCGCCCTGCGTAATGGTCGAGGAGAGTAATATGAACATCCGTATGCAACAGCAGCGTGGTTCGGCGCTGATCTCGGTCATGATTATTTTGCTACTGACCACGGTGCTGGGTGTGATCGCAGTACGGCAAGGCTCGACCAACCTAAACCTTGCGATGAATGCGTCTGTACAGTCCTTGCTGGTGCAGTCCTCAGATGTGGGATTGGACAAGCTGGAGATGTCGGACGTCGCCAGTGCAGCCAGTGCAGCAGGTCCGCTGGGTTATCTGCGCTTAGAGGGTAACGCCGGTAAAGAATATATCTTTTGCTACCGGCCGACGGTAAGCACCCCGCGAATCTATAATATCACTCAAGACACGATTTTGCGCCCTGATGGTGTTACTGAGGGAAACGTTAACGGCTTTTGTGATGTTAACAAGACTGTAGATTTTTCGAGTGGCCGTGGGGTGGTGATGTCACAAATGGGCTTGGTACGTCCACAAGACGCAGCGGTGGCTGAGCCGTTTCAGTATTACGAAAAAGGCACCGATAGTGAGACGGTGAAGCGCCCTGATCAGCAGCGTTATCGCGCCTACGTGACCTCGATTGCGCCAAGCTTGTCGCGAGCGACCAAGGCCGAAATCAACGCTTGCTTTGCTAAACCGAATGACAATGCCACGGTGGCAACGGCAACCAAATCGACCTCGGATTGCTTGTTTGATCTGGGTGTTCCATCCAATACACAGGTTCAAGACTATGTGCTGGGTGGACTCGTCACGGTCGAAAAGATCTAACTAATCAACGGAATGTATGAGGATTATGCCATGAATACCAAGCACACCGCATTTAAGCCAATCGCACTCAGTCTGTTGGTCAGTGGTCTGATGTACAGCGCAGCAACCCAGCGAGCGACTGCCAGTGATCTACAGATCTATAAGCCACCAGAGGGCGGTAAGGCCACCGTGGTGCTGATGCTGGATACGTCGGGGAGTATGGATGATTGCGACTTAAGCGGTGCTGAGCCTGTGCTCCCTGCAATATCAAGTGGCACAACGCCCAGTTATGACCGTGTGATTTGTGAGTCGAGTCAAACGCAAACGGTTACTAATTATCTTTTTCGCCAACACAGAACACGTACTGGTAGTGGCAAGAAGAAGGACCCCTATGTGTATACGGATACATGGACGTCCTGTCTACCCAATACGACAGCCAAAATCGCGACAGCTTGTAGCACACCTTTAGGCTTACCTCCAAGTCTAGCGGGTTTATCGCCAAGCGCGTTATCAGGAGATAATAGAGGCATAGAGTATTTTTCAAGAACAACGACAACGACAACGA
>JBBKWW010000035.1:0-3202 GCA_037969155.1 Moraxellaceae bacterium | reverse complement strand
CAGCCCCAGTAGCGCTGCCGTGACACGCCCCAATCGCGCAAGCGGAATTGAACTTTGGCTTTGGCGAGATTGTTGCTGGCAAGCTTGGCTTCTAGAGCAGCAAACACCCCGTCAAAATCTAAGCCATCAAATTCGCCTGAGTTGATCAATAGGCCACGTTCAGTATAAGCCGTGGTCGCAATATCAAAGCCTTCGGGTGCAGCAATCACTTGCTGAATCGACAAGCTGTATTTTTGGGCAAATTCAAAATCGCGCTCATCGTGTGCAGGTACGGCCATGACTGCGCCTGAGCCGTAGCTCATCAGCACATAGTTGGCGACCCAGACGGGGACGTTTGCGCCGGTGACCGGATGCTGTACAAACAAGCCCGTCGCCATGCCTTTTTTCTCGGCCGTGGCAATATCCGCTTCAGCAACTGAGCCATGCCGACATGCTTCAATAAACGCTTGTAGTTCGGCGTTATCAGTTGCGGCGAGTTTAGCAATTGGATGTTCAGCCGCGACGGCCACATAGGTCACGCCCATCAGCGTGTCAGGTCGAGTGGTAAATACGGTCAGATCGGCATACTGTTCAGGTGTTGGTGATGGAAACGTCAAATCCATGCCAGTCGAGCGGCCAATCCAGTTACGCTGCTGGGTAATCACTTGGGCTGGCCAACCGTCAGTCAGTGTGTCCAGATCGTCGAGCAGCTCTTGTGCGTAGTCGGTGATGCGGAAGTAATACATCGGAATATCACGTTTTTCGACCAGTGCACCGGAACGCCAGCCACGACCGTCGATCACCTGTTCATTGGCGAGTACGGTTTGATCGACTGGATCCCAGTTGACGGTGGAGAGTTTGCGGTAGATCAGGTCTTTTTTATACAGTTGCACAAACAGCCACTGTTCCCAGCGGTAGTATTCAGGCGTGCAGGTGGCAAATTCGCGTGACCAATCAATCGCCAAGCCCAGCGATTTAAGCTGGTTACGCATGTAGTCGATATTGTCAAAGGTCCATTTGGCGGGTGCAACTTGATGTGCAATCGCAGCATTTTCGGCGGGTAGGCCAAACGCATCCCAACCCATCGGCTGCATCACGGTGTCGCCTTTTAAGCGATAAAACCGACTCAGCACGTCCCCAATCGTGTAGTTGCGCACATGTCCCATGTGTAGCTTGCCAGACGGATAGGGAAACATCGACAGTACATAGCGGTGTGCGCCCGTCGGTTGATCCGGTGCGGCAAAACAGTGCCGTGCCGTCCAATCCGCTTGGATGGCAGATTCGATTTGATTGGGTTGATAGTCGGTGGTGGACGCAGTATCAGTCATGGCAGCAAAACAATACAATGCAGAAAAAAGATCGGCAAAGCATAGCTTAAATTTACATGCTGTGGGCAACTCTCATGTGCAAATCGCATCCGCCAATCGCCATGCCTGCTTGCGATTGGCGGATGTGATGCTGTTAAGGACAGCGGGTTTTTGCGGTGTTTTGGTATTCGGTTAGGCGCGATTGACGTTCAGTCTCGCTGAGATGATGACGTTCGCCTTTGTCATCTGTTTCATACACGCGCCCGCCTTGTTCAAGTGTGGTGCGGGCTTGGTTGAGTTGTTCGCACTGTTCTGGGCTGGCAGGGGCTGGTTGAGCGGGTTCTACACTGGCTGCCGCCGTTGTTGTGACGGCTGCTGGATTGGCTGCTGTGCTGCTGGCCGGTTGGTTTTGTGCGCTGCGTGATAGATTGCGCTGGTCGCTGGTTCGTTGCAGCTCTACTGCGCTGGCGGGTGTGCCATCAACGCGAATCAGGCTACATTTTTGGCCATAAATCGCCCGTTGCGCATATTGGGTCGCGCCATTGGCTGTCGTGCATTTAAAAAAAGTTGGCGCAGCGTGTATCGATAGACTGCTAAACAGACAGACACTCAATGTGGTCAGGTGACGCAAATGTTTTAAAATGCTGAAATGAATCATTGTTGAAAAATCCCTAAGCTGCATAGGACATCCTGTGCCAGAGTATGTATCAAAGGTCTCTATCAGTTGGCATTTGCATCTGAGCGTGGTACACCACTGACGAATGGAATTGCTGGGCTATAGAGAGGGGTGCCTTGTGTCGGTGCTGCTGGTTCAGGGTTTGTGCTTGTATTGGTCGGTGGTTTTTCGGGTACAGGCGTGCCGCCAGCACCTGGTGTGGGTGAGGTATAAGCTTGCAGGGTCTCAGCATCGACCATGCCTCGCGCGTGGCCTTCACGCACATCAGCAGGAATATGGGTGCTGACCCGCACGGTTTGGCTACTTTTAGCATTTTTAGGCGGTGGTGTTTGGGTGTATTGGGTGATGCCGTTTTGATCGACCCATTTATAGATCGCGCCTGCCGCGTGTGCTGCACCAGAGGTGAGTGCAACACTGGCCAACAGCAGGATAATCATAGAACGATGACGTGGCATATATTTGTTGCTCCTTGCCAAAAACCGATCGAAGGCTCTGAGTGGGGTCGTAAAACGCATGTCTTAGAATCGCCTTACTTGGCACTACTCCAGTCCGATTGTGCGGCAATGTCGCGGCCAATACCAGCACATCGAACAAAAAAATATCATTCGCCTTGACAGGGTGGGGCAAGGCGAGAACAATACTCGGTTTTCAAGTTTTGCGTGTGGTCTGTCGATCACCCTTCGTACAGGCACGCGGAAACGCTGGTTGGTGATATCGTTGCACGACAGCGAGAGTCATCGCCGCACATCTTGAACGACGGGCTGTCAAGCAGCATCGTTCACACACGGTTGGCCTGCCACACTTGCAGCTGATCGTCTTATTGTGCGTCTCTCCAGCAACAGATTTTTTCGGGTTCGCGTCAGCTGTCATTGGGGCAGCGTGTTCATGCGAACAAAATGCGTTTTGCGGCGCGCTGTGTACTTTTTTAGATATGCAAGCGTCGTGCCCAACTTAGGGTGATTCAAGTGGAATTGTTATCCGGTGGAGAAATGCTGATCCGCGCACTGGCGGACGAAGGCGTTGATTATATTTTTGGTTATCCTGGTGGTGCGGTATTGCATATTTATGATGCAATTTTCCAGCAGGATAAAGTGCAGCATGTGTTGGTACGGCATGAGCAGGCCGCAGGTCATATGGCCGACTCGTATTCGCGGGTGACGGGTCGTACCGGTGTGGTGTTGGTGACCTCAGGGCCGGGTGCGACCAATACGGTCACACCCATTGCGACTGCCTATATGGA
>JBBKWW010000034.1:0-6878 GCA_037969155.1 Moraxellaceae bacterium | reverse complement strand
TGACGCGGCAGCTGGATAGCAAAAATCCGCTGTTAGCCTCGCGGATTTTACAAACCTTGTCACGCTGGTATAGCTTGAAGTCGCCGTTACGCGAGCAGGTCAAAGCGGTGTTGCAGGCGCTACAGGCTGATGTGTCGTCGAGCAGTGTGACTGAGACGCTGGGTAATTTGCTGCAAGCAGAGTAGGTGAGCGCACGCCCCGATCTGGTTGATACAGGTTGGGGCTGTGTTGTCGGTTAGAGCCACACTCGCAATAAATTAATAAACAAACGTCAGTAAATCATCGTGATGATAGTACAAGCACCAGCGCCCAAGCACATCGACAACAATCATATTGTCGGCTGAAAAAACAACAGGCGCGTATTTCACAACCATTTTCCAAGTCGTATAGATGGCAGGCTCATCAGCACTGCCAAAAACAGGCAGCACATACACATTATCTGCAAATGCCACTGGACGTTGATAGAGCCATTTTTTCAGGTTTGCATCGTCACTGATTTGATGTTTCTGAACATGCTGAAATCGACCATCTGCAAAAGGTATATTTCCCAACATATCACTACTGAGCATCTGCCAATCATGTATTGTTTGGTAAGCTTGTTTGGTGGCCTTAGCGTCAAGCATCAGGATTTGCTGCTGATGCAATATCGGTATTTCGCTGATCTGCTCAGGTGTGCCGAATGTTGTCCTGACCTGATGCTTCAGCAAATATTCGTTCAATTTGAGGCCGATCATAATCCAGTATCCATTGCTGGTGTTCGTTGTAGATTGGCACTAAAGCAGATCTTTCGGCTGCAACAATGTCCATGCCACGATCATCGTACATAAACAACACCAGATTTTTGCTATGATTCACGAAGTAGCATTCGCCTCGCAGTCTGGGATTTCTATCTTTGCCAAAATCCGTATTCAGGATCGCTGAGAGTAGATTTTCGACCTTTAAATCTGCGGTCTTTAAACCAGAAATTGTTGACCTACGCCAGCATTCTTGTTTGTATGATAATTGGTCGGCATACAACTCTCTATGGTCTGTTAGTTTGATTGTTTTGTTCGGGTTTTTTTTAATTTGCTGATAAATAAAGCTTTGTTTTTTGATCTTCCTTCGGCCATCAGAGAAAATCTGATAAACAACTGACATATCATCATCTGGGGAAAAAGCAGATTCGAAAATCGTTAAGGCTCTTGCTAAGGCATTGCTAAAATATGTTTCATTATAGCATTTCCGCTGCGGATCAGTCCAAATTCTGATGTCTGGTGAGCCAATTTCAAACCGTAACGCAAGTGTGTTTTTATAAAACAGTGGTCGCTCAAGTTTAATGTCATCAATCTCCATGTCAATGTTCCTTTTGATTTTATTTAAAAAAAATACCAACCCAGCCACACGTTGGTGACTGGATCAGCAAGGCCATTTTTAATTAAACATTAAATCGAAAGTGCATCACATCGCCGTCTTGCACGATATAGGTTTTACCCTCAAGCCGCCATTTACCAGCTTCTTTTGCGCCGTTTTCGCCTTTATATTCAATAAACGCATCATAGCCGACCACTTCCGCACGGATAAAACCCTTTTCAAAATCCGTGTGAATCACCCCCGCCGCCTGTGGTGCGCTTGCACCAACCTGCACCGTCCATGCCCGCACTTCCTTCACACCAGCGGTGAAATAGGTATGCAAATCGAGCAGCGAGTAACCGGCACGAATCACCCGATTTAAGCCCGCTTCTTCCATGCCGATAGCTTCCAAAAACTCAGCTTTTTCGTCTTCTTCGAGCAGCGCAATTTCAGCTTCGATCTGGTTGCAGACTGGCACGACAATCGCGTTCTCAGTAGCGGCTAAGGCCAACACCGCATCCAAATGCGGATTATTCTCGAAGCCATCTTCGGCGACGTTGGCGATGTACATGGTCGGTTTGAGCGTGATCAAGCCATAGCTTTTGATTAGTTTTTTCTCGTCGTCGTCGAGATTGGCCGCACGCGCAGGTTTACCGTCATTGAGTAGCGGTTCGATTTTTTCAAATACGGTCTTCATTGCTTGGGCTTCTTTATCGCCGCCTTTAGCCAGTTTGGTCAGACGATAGATCGCACGCGAGACGGCATCCAGATCCGCCAGAGCTAGTTCAGTGTTGATGGTCGAAATGTCATCGAGTGGGTCGACTTTATTGTTGACGTGAATGACATTGTCGTCTTCAAAGCAGCGCACCACATGCGCAATCGCATCAGTCTGGCGGATATTGGCAAGGAATTGATTGCCCAAGCCTTCACCCTTACTCGCACCTGCAACTAAACCAGCGATATCGACAAACTCCATGCTGGTGGCAATCACTTTTTCGGGTTTGACGATAGCAGCCAGCGCAGTCAGGCGTGGATCAGGCACAGGCACGATACCCGTATTCGGTTCGATGGTACAAAACGGGAAGTTTTCCGCTGCAATCGCAGCCTTGGTCAGCGCGTTGAATAGAGTGGATTTTCCGACGTTGGGTAAGCCAACAATCCCGCAATTAAAGCCCATGAGCATTTCCAAACAAAACGATAAATTTGCCGTGCATCCTACACCAAACCCGCTAGACTGTCCGCAGTCTTATTAAATCATCGCAGGAAAACTCATGCGTACGCTGTATCAGTTTCCACTTTCGCACTACTGTGAAAAAGCCCGTTGGCTACTCGATCATAAAGAATTGGATTATGTGGCTAAAAACCTGATGCCGGGTTTACATCGTCCATTGACTCGCTGGCGTACCAGTAAAGACACGCTGCCCATGCTGAAAGACGGTAAAGTCTGGATTGCGGATTCGTCCGAAATCGCGCTGTATTTGGATGGGCAATATCCAGAGCGGCCTTTACTACGGCGTGAGCCTGCGTTGCGCTCAAAGGCGATTGAAGTGGATCGTTTGGCTGATCAGTTGGGTATTCATGTGCGGCGTTGGATGTATCTGTATCTGCTTGATGAACCACAGACCATGGACGTGATGTTTGGTGACACCGGCTTGATGGCTCAGTTGCGCCCCATTCTCACGCCAGTGCTTAAAAAAGGCGTGAAGCAGTTGTACGGGATTAAACCGGAACGCTGTGCCATCTCGAAGCAAAAAATTGATCAGTTGGTAGATCAGCTTGAGGCGATTCTCATCGCTAACGGTGGGCGTTATCTGGTCGGTGATCAGTTGGGGCTGGCTGATATTGCGGTATGTAGTTTGGCTGCGCCCTTACTAGGTGTCTTAGGCACACCATGGGAGCCGGTGGATCAGGCGGAGATTCCTGAGCCGATTTTTGAGTTGCGTGATCAGTTGCTAGAGCGGGCATTTGGGCAGTATGTGCTGCGGATGTATCAAAACGAGCGGCAAGCACGAGTGGATTGGCATGGGCAGTAATACCCGTTCAGCCAAATAGGTTCGCTATACACAGGGATGGCGTGCTTGGCATTGAGGGCAGTGTGGCGATGGCAAAAGGCAGGGGTCAGCGGCGAATTTGGTTGAAACGACAGCGTGAGCGGATTTATTTAGCACATTTTTTAGCGACAATCGCGCTGCACGCTGAACAGATCATCGAAGGCCAAGATGATGGACAAGAGCCAGATTTTACCGTGCGGATCGATGGACAGTGGATTGGAATCGAGCTCACCACGTTGCCACGTTTACGTGAGGGTCTAGGCGATCATTGGTTGATTGCGCGTCATTGGTATTGGCGATTGATACGCCTGCTCGGTCGGCCATTTGCGGGTAGTCGGCGGCCACAATCGAGTCATTTGCCGATCCGTTCGGTGGTAAGTCAAGCAGATATTCATGCGGTAATGGATAAAAAGATGTTAAAAATTAATGGGTATAAGCGGCGTCGGTGCTTGGATCAATTGTGGTTATTGATTCACACGGATCGTTTACAGCCCGATGGGCTATTGGGCTTTCCAACCGATGCGTTGCAGCATCAGTCGGAGTTTACGCAGGTTTGGTTGAGTTTTTATCCGACGCGGCGTGTGGTAAATGTGCTGCATGTGGCAACAGCAATGACTTAACCAGTATCGATAGCCGTTCAAACTCAGCCATTTGGGTGCTGCTTTTACGCGTCAACAGTGCCAAAGTTCGAATCGGTGCATGTCGCAGAGGTTTGGCGACTAAGCCTGTATGCGCCTGTACAAAACCAGAATGCACTGCCATTTCGGGTAATAAAGTGTAGCCGAGTTGGGCATGTACCATCTGCATGAGAGTCGGCAAGCTTGATGCCTCTAACCCAGAGATACCTGCTTGATCGCCGAGTGGACAAGCACTCAGGGTATGATCGCGCAGGCAGTGCCCCTCTTCCAGCAGCAGCATCCGATCAAGTGGCAAGTCATCCATGTCTTGCATCGCAGCAAACGATGGATCATCGCGATGGGTCACCCAATACAATGGTTCAGGATACAGCGCTTCAACGTGTAAGCCCGCAGTGGCAAATGGCAAGGCCAACAGCACCATATCGAGGCGGCCATCAGTGAGTTGTTCCACGGCGACTTGGCTTTGTAATTCATGCAGGTGTAAGTTGAGCTTGGGCATATTATGCCGCACGGCGTGTAGCAAGCAGGACAAAATAAATGGCGCAATGGTCGGGATGACACCCAGATGCAAGTCACCGGTCAGAGGTTCGCCTAGCTCACGTGACAGGCGTTGCAAATCATGTGCATCGGCCAGCATGAGCTTGGCGCGTGCGACGACTTTCTCCCCCAGTGGTGTGAGTCGGACGTGTTGCCGAGTGCGCTCGACCAACACGCCACCGAGTACCCGCTCCAGTTCGATAATGCCACCAGACAGCGTTGACTGGGTCACGAAGCAGCGTTTGGCTGCTTCGGTAAAGTGTAGCGTGTCGGCCAATGCAACCAGATAGGACAGTTGGCGTAAGGACGGAAGGGCAGCCATCCGCTTAACCGTGCAATGTCATGTGACGAACGTAGAGTCCGACTAAAGTCGGCACCAGTGCATCTGGCGTATCATGTCCCATGCCATCAATGAGTTTGAATTTTGCACCATGAATGGCCTTCGCCACAGCACGACCATGTGACGGTGGCACTAATTTGTCACAACTACCATGCAGTACCAACGTCGGCTTACGAATCTGACGGTCTATCGCGACCAAAGAGCCAGTACACAGCACCGCTAAATATTGTTGCATCACCCCCGCTGGATTAAAACTGCGTCGATACAGCAGACGGGTAAACTCGCGGGATTTTTCGAGATTAATATGCTTCGGTGAACCAATCGTTTGTACCAAATGCGCGGCATGCTCGACCATACTGTCTTCGTCATGACCTTTCGGCTTGCCGATTAGCGCGTTCAATTGTTTGAAACCCGGTGGCGGCAGTAAGGCGCGGTTATTACTGGTAAATAATAGATTGAGGCTTTTGACCTGCTCAGGGTGTTTGGCGGTGAGGATTTGCGCGATCATGCCGCCCATCGATGCACCAATCACATGTACATTGTCTAGGCCAAGTGCATCGATCAGGTGACTGGTATCTTCAGCCATGTCGTATAGGGTGTAAGGCGAACCTTGACTCGATAGCCCTAAACTAAAGCGCCCCATCAGTTTTAACGTGTTCAAGCGTTTGTTTTTTTTGCGGATTTTAGACGATAGCCCAATGTCACGATTGTCAAACCGAATCACTCGAAAGCCTTGCTCAATCAGTTGCTCACAAAACAGATCTTTCCACAGCAACATCTGTGCGCCAAGTCCCATAATCAGCAGGACGGTCGGGTGTTCTGGATTGCCACCGACTTCAAAGTGAAACGTCAGTCCGTTGGCATCGACTTCACTGGCCTGCATAAACGCTGCGTAAGGCGAGGGGCGAAAAGTCAGTGTGTTCATCTCAACAGCGCTCCAAAATATATGATGACAATCATCATTGTCAGATAGCGTTGCAGTGTACCCAACTTCGTCACAAAAATCTGTATCTTCTGGGTCGATTATTTCCGTAATACCAACATCGGATCAACTCGCGCATCGTTTAGACTCAGCGTCCAGTGCAAGTGCGCTCCCGTCGCCCGACCCGTTGCACCGACCAGGCCAATGGTTTGACCTTGCACGATTGAGTCACCGATTTTGACATCGATACGACTGAGATGACACAGCATGGATAGCATGCCTTGGCCATGATCAAGGATTACCGTTTGACCATTAAAAAAATAATCGCCGGTCTGAATCACTTGGCCAGCCGCTGGTGCAAGTACGGGCTGGCCAGATGGCGCGGCAATATCAAGCCCCGCATGTGGCGCACGCGGCTCACCATTAAAAAATCGCTTAAAACCAAAGGGACTGGAGTAACGGCCTGCCGTTGGCTGGATGAAGCTCGGAAACTCAGCACTCAGTGCAGGACTGAACACCCGATAAGCGGCTTTTTGCTCAGTGGCTTCGCGGCCATAGCGTTCGAGTTGTGCGCTATCTGGCGTGACTTTGCTTTGGTCTTTAATGGTGAGTCGCTGGGTTTTATAGGCATAATCTTGCACCACAATCGCACGTTGCTCGGTGAGATTCTGCTGCTGATACAAGCTAATACGATATTCTCCAGTCGCTAAATCTAACGGTAAGCCAACCACCGCATAGCGTTGCCCCGCTTGCTCAACTAAAGCGACCGGTTGCTGTTGAAATGTGGCCGCAGTCACGTCGGCGGGTATCGCCAGTACCGCGATACCACCCGCGCGGCGCGAGTCTTGCGGGAGTTGAGCCTGTGCGCTCAAAGAGAGCAGGCTCATACTGAGGCAGGTCGTTAAATAACCTAAAAATGATTGTGGGTGAGTCATTCGCTATTATTCATCTGGTTGGTTAGAGCGTAGTCTGACATAACTGCACCTTCAATTAAAGCGTATGCCAGTGCAGTATTTTAAACTGGCATAACATTTGCATCTCTAGTGAGGTCAGCCCGATTG
>JBBKWW010000033.1:0-11756 GCA_037969155.1 Moraxellaceae bacterium | reverse complement strand
TGCCAATCAATACCCAGCGATGCTGAGTTGGGTGAATGTTGAATTTGACGGATTGAAGGCTCAGACTGTTACATCAGAAGTGTGGTTGCTGTGTAAGTGTGGTTTGAGCGGGCAAAATGCTAGGGTCTGTTGACGTTTGAGCCACGGCCGCGACACTGGCCGTTTTTGAGGAGATACAAGGCGTGACTCGTGAGGCTTAGTTGTTCTAAGCAAGCGAAGCACAACGCAGTAACACCCAAAAACTGCCGTGTCCCTTCGGGTTGCTGGCATACCAGTCAAAAACTCAAACTGGGTGGGCAGACACGTGCATTTATTCCGACCATGGATGGCCGTCCAGCAGGATTAAAACCAAAACCGTACCCCAGCGACCACTTGCGTTTGGCTGGTTTTCTCACCACGTAAGCTTAAGAAATCAGCGGTTTTACCATATTGACGGGTCTGTTCCACACCCATATAAGGCGCGAACACGCGAAGCGCTTCATAGCGCAGTCTAAGCCCCACTGTCGTGTCACTTAGACCACGACCAACCTCTTGTTTTTGGTCGGTTTTACCATACAGATTGGCCTCTACGCTTGGCTGTAAGATGAGTCGCTGAGTCATCCGCCAGTCATACTCGCCGCTGAGTTGCAATGCTGTACGGCCTTGATCAGCCACATAAGCAGTCGCCGACAGCTCTAGCCAATACGGTGAAACGCCATTGATACCCAGTGCAAGCCATGTACGATCTGGCATATCGCCACTGTCTTGCCGTACACCAAGCTCAGTATTCCAAAAAATATTCAATGGCTTACGCCATAACAGTTCGGTACGGTCTATATTGAGATTGCCCTGCTCGACGCCACCTTCTGACTTTATCACGGCGCGGTTCCAATCATCTCCCAACCAGCCTTCAAACTCATAACTGCCAAAGGTCTGACCATCACTGCGCCCAATCTCAAAGTGATTGAATAACATGCCCATCATGATGCCATTTCCCATCATGTGCGGCGGCGCAATCGGGCCAAAATCACGACCTTGTGAGTAATCCGGATCGCGGGCATCCGCGGGTGCAGTCCCACCTTGCATGCTCCCCATGTCCATCGAACCCATATCATGCGGCTTCGACATGTCCATCGAACCCATATCATGCGGCTTCGACATGTCCATCGAACCCATATCGTGCGGCTTCGACATGTCCATCGAACCCATATCGTGCGGCTTCGACATGTCCATCGAACCCATATCGTGCGGCTTCGACATATCCATCGAACCCATATCGTGCGGCTTCGACATATCCATCGCACTGTGATCCATGGCGGCAGACCACGCCGGAGTCGTTGTTGCCAGTAAGCTTAGAATCAATAATGTCTTCATGTTTAATCCACCACGACTTCACGGAACATGCCAGATTCCATGTGATACAGTAAATGACAATGCCATGCCCAACGTCCCTCTTCACCCGTGACATCGAAGGAGATTTTCTGGGCGGGATGCACAATGATGGTATGTTTGCGAACTTGAAAGCTGCCATCCGGTGCGCGCAGATCACTCCACATGCCATGTAAGTGCATCGGATGTGTCATCATCGTATCGTTGACCAGTGAGATGCGAAGGCGTTCGTTTTTTGCGATGCGTACCGGCTTAGACTCTTGGAAGGTTTGACCATCAAAGCCCCAAATGTAACGCTCCATATTCCCCGTTAGATGCATCTCGATTTCGCGCGTCGGTTCACGTTGTTCAGTATGCGCGGCTCCAATCGTATGCAAGTCTGCATAGGTCAATACACGGCGACCATTGTCACGAAGATTGACACCGGGATCATCCAAATTAGTACGCGGCGTATCGACACGCATATCCGTACTAAAGCCATATTCGGTTTTGGCATGATGCGCCATCGTTTTTCCCGACATATCACCCATCATATCCTTCATGCTCAGCCACTGGATTTTATCCAAGGCTGGAATCGGCGCTCTTAAGCCAGCTTGAATGGCCAAGGTGGCACAGGCATAGCCTGAACGATCAATATTTTGGGCAAAAATGGTGTAGGCATCCTCTTGAGGTTCAACAAGCACATCATAGGTTTCGGCCACACCGATGCGGAACTCATCCACAGTGACAGGATCTACCGGCTGCCCATCGGTCGAAATGACAGTGAGCTTTAGCCCTGGAATACGCACATCAAAAATGGTTTGCGCACTGCCATTAATAAAACGTAACCGCACTTTTTCGCCACGACTAAAGAGGCCGGTCCAGTTGGCCGCAGGATTCGTCCCATTGATTAAATAGGTGTAGGTATTGGCAGATAGATCGGTGAAGTCCGTCGGACTCATCCGCATCTCATTCCACATTTTTCGGCTTTCAATGGCTTGTTTCCAGCCTAGCGTATGAACATCTCGGAAAAACTTGGCCGCAGTCGGCTGCTGATAGTTATCAAAGCCACTTTCCATTTTGAGCTTGCTCAGCAAGTACATCGGATCAGCATCAGTCCAATCCGACAGCATGATGACGTAATCTCGCTCGGATTTGATCGGTTCGCCCTCACGCGGCTCGATGATGATCGCGCCCAGCATGCCGGTTTGCTCTTGAAAACCCGAATGGGAGTGATACCAATACGTGCCACTTTGTCTGATTGGAAATTGATAGGTGAACGTTTGTCCAGGATCAATTCCCTTAAAGCTAATCCCTGGCACGCCATCCATGCCAAAAGGCAGCAGCAAACCATGCCAATGAATAGAAGACTGCTCTTGAAGGCGATTGGTCACGCGTAAGGTCACCGTCTCGCCTTCTTTAAAGTGCAAGACGGGTGCGGGTAAGCTGCCATTGATCACCGTGGCTGTTCGTGGTTTGCCCGTGTAATTTACCCATGCCTCATCAATCGTGAGGTCAAATTGATTGCCATGTAAATGTGGCATAGCATTCACAGGCATACCATTAGGCGTTGCCTCTGGTCTATTTTTAGCCCATGCACCACTGCCCATGAGTACACCACCCACGGTAAGACCTTGCACAAACTGTCGACGTGAAAACTGCTGAGACATGTCAACTCCTAAAAAATCCGTCATCTGTCAATCATTGAATCGATGACTTCAGTCACTATGGGATTCAGCACTCGCTAAGTCAAAGGTCAGATGACACCCTTGCTCAGGCACTACATCCCGCTGGGGCGATCCATCACCATACCACCATCACTAGGGGCTGTCAGGATCTGATATTGTTCTGGGGTTAGTGAGGGCATCTGCTGAATAAAAGCGACCATATCCCAGATCCGTGCATCGTCATGGGTTGCTCCCCAAGCAGGCATACCACTGGCCTTAATTCCATGTTTAATATACCAAAATTGCCGTGCTGCATTCTTACTAGGATCGCCATATTGATCGGTAGCGAGCGATAAATTTGGCGGCTTCGGATAGAGAGCCTCACTCATATCTGATGATGCTTTACCTGGTTTCAGATGACAGCCAGCACACATTTGATTGTAATCTGCCCCACCTGCCAGCAGCATTTCGGGCTTATCGAGTGCAGGCACGGAAATCTGCTTGATGCGGCGGGCAATCGATCGTTCACGCAGGGTTTCAAGCGCCCAATGGACTGGCTTCGTGTGCTGATCATCGGCACCAATCGGATATAAGCCAGAATAAATAAAGCCAAGCACGCTGACTATGCCAAGGATCGTCATCACACAGAAAGCTTTTAACAATGTCATCACATCCTCGGCACTCATAAAGTCAAGATCGCTGTATGTCGGACGCGCCAACATCACGGATCTGGAGTCAATTTGTTGAATGTGTTTCGGCAGGCATCTTCATTTGTGAGTGATCCATCTTCATTTTCGAGTGATCCATATTCATCGGCATGGATTGCATCTGACTATGATCTATAACAGGTGGCTTATTCTCTGTTGTGTCAGACTTAACCGTAGGTTTGGCGCATTTGCTCATCATGGCTTGCATGACGGGGTCGTTTGCTTTCATCCTAGACATATCCATTTTTTGCATGTTCGCACAATTGGCAGAAGCTTTGGCTTCGGCGGCTTCTTTTGCATGCTCGGCAGGGTCATGTGCCCAAGTGGCTTGTCCCGCCGTCATCATCAAAACACCCATCAAGGCAACATGTCGAATTGAAATACTCATCACTGACTCCGATATCGATCAAAAAACAGCGTGTCTATGGAAATGATCCATACGACCTGAGTACCCACTATGCGATTTTCTACTTGACTCAAACATGACCTCAAAATGACATTTCTGTCATATTGCATAGACCCTACGGTTTCAGTTTCCTCACTGCACCCGCTATGCTGATTGGCCTACGCATTGATATTCTGGATGAAATTGCGGCATCTGCCGCGTTTAATTGTAAGATACAAGTCACTTTTCTTACCACCTACTGATGCAAAGCCTGTACTCTTTTTCAGAGCAGCTTACTTTTAATGACAGATGGAGTCGCCGTGATCAATCCAACACAAACACCCCGCGCCGATATCGCGATTATCGGTGGCAGTGGCCTGTACCAAATGGCAGCGTTACAAGACCCACAGCGCATCACACTCGACACACCATACGGGCAGCCTTCTGATTCAATTGTGCTGGGCAGCTTGCATGGCATACAGGTGGCGTTTTTGGCACGGCATGGCCAAGGGCATCGGCTGACTCCCTCCGAAGTGCCATATCGCGCCAACATCCATGCCCTTAAACAACTCGGTGTACGCCATGTGATCTCGGTGTCTGCGGTCGGGTCACTACGCGAGCAGATCAAGCCGCTCGACATGGTGACACCAGATCAGTTTATTGACCTGACCAAGCAGCGCCAGAGTAGTTTTTTTGGTCAAGGTGCGGTCGCGCATGTGTCGATGGCTGATCCCGTTTGTGCAACACTGGCTGACATGCTACGTATCGCCTACCAACAGGCAGAGATTCAAGTCGGTCAATGCCATGACCGCGCCACCTACGTCTGTATCGAAGGGCCACAGTTCTCTAGCCGTGCTGAGTCACAGTGGTATCGGCAGATGCAAGCCGATATTATTGGCATGACCAATATGCCTGAGGCCAAACTCGCGCGTGAAGCCAGTATGGCGTATGCCACGCTGGCCTTGGTGACAGACTATGATTGCTGGCATCCGCACGAGGAGCAAGTCAGCGCAGACTATGCCATCGCTAATCTGATGAAAAATGCTGAAAACGCCCAGCGGGTGATTCGGCATGCAGTGGCATTGATTGCTGCAAACCCACCTGTTTCGGCAGCGCATCAGGCGTTGGCACAAGCCTTGGTCACACCTATCGATCAGATGGATGATGCAACCTATCAACGGCTTGCTGTACTATTACCTGCCCAATAAGACAGCATCAGCATTGACCTGTACACCACTGTACCGGTAGGTGCTGTAGATCCTCAGAATTATCAATATCATGTAATCTTGGCAGCACAGCAACTGACCAATTTAACGCGACCAAGCGCTGCAACGTGTCGGCGCACACCGTCTCGGTACTCCACGGCATTTGCTCAAACAGTGACGGATCAGCGCACCGTAGCCCCAATAACACATAGCCGCCGTCCGCAGCGGGAATGATCACCGCATCGTATTGCTCAAGCGATTGCGCAGCACGCTGCAAGGTGGCACTGTCCAAACTCGGGCAGTCCGTACCGATCAGCAGCACGGCTTGGTGGTGCTGTAGGGCATGTTGAGCCGCATGTGCCATGCGTGCGCCCAAATCCCCCTCACACTGGCTGCTCTGTTTTAATCCTATCGGTAACGATAATGACTGCCAGCAGCTGTGATCGGCGGCGGGACTGCCACATAGTTCGACGCTGTAACCTGTCGCCAGTGCTTGGCGCAGCGTGTGTTGCAGCAGTTGCCGTGCTAAATTGGCCGCGCCGTCCGCACCTAGCGCGGCAATCAGTCGAGTTTTAACCTGACCTGCGGCAGGATATTTGGCCAAAATCACAATTTGAGCACAATCAGTCATACGGCTTATCCTTGTCGGTACTGGGCAGCCAATCGCTCCGCTGATACGCCGCAGCTGTATAAAAATCGTAGCCGCCACATCAGCCAGATGGTGCGCCAAACGCCATAGTGCTGCCAACGTCGTGCTGAGGTGGTGACAATGCTACGCAAACATACCGGCGCTAGCTGTTGGCGTTTCAGCTGCTTGCACAGCTCAACGTCTTCCATCAGCGGCTGTATTCGATAACCACCGATCTGCTCAAACAGACGACGACGAATAAAAATCGCCTGATCACCGGTCGCAATCTTACTGTAGCGCGAACGTAGATTAATCAAGCTTTCGATCAGTCGATAGATCGGCTGCGCTGCATCGAGGCGTACATCAAAGCGCCCCCAGTGTGCAGTGGCCGGTAACTGCTGAATCTGTGCCAGCGCGTCAGGCGGTAATCGGCTATCGGCATGCACAAACAGCAACCAGTCGGTTTGTGTGTGTTGTGCGCCAGCATTCATCTGCACAGCACGCCCCCGCGCCGACACCACCACCTGTAAGCCCAGAGCCTGCGCCAGCATGACCGAATCATCTTGTGAGCCTGCATCGACCACAATCACCGCCTGCGGTGCAGGATGTAACTGTTGCAGATCAGTCGCGAAACGCGGCAGATTGGCTGCTTCGTTTAGCACCGGAATGATGATGGCAATGCTCATGGCTTCCGATTTAGATTCCAGTCATACGGTAAAAAAGCCACGTTGATTTGACCTTGTTTTAAGGCCTGCGTTTGCTTGGCATCCAGACCTAACGGCGTGCTGTATGCGCCTAAAAACTGCGGCAGGCTGCTGGCGCCGCGCCAATTTCTCTCAAAATCTTCGCGATACCATTTAAAAATACTGGACACTTTAAGCGTATTGCCATCCAGTCGATTGCGGGTCTGATCGGCTAAAAACAGTCGAGTCGAATCTTCGAGTTGTCCCTCCAAGCGACTGGCAACAAACGCCTCAGATCGCAACGCAGGACAACCGACACTGGCACAATTCACCGCAAAATGAATCCGTGGCTCGTTGTAGCGTCCTGAACCGCGAATCAAATCATGCTCGATATTATCGAGGGAGCGGGTTTGACCCAACAAGGTGACAAAGTCTTTTTTCCACGGTGAGCGAAAGATCGAACCGAGGTCTTTAATGGATTTTAATTTGGCATCACCTGATAACACCAAATCCACCGTGGCGGCGTTATAAGCATTGATCAAAAATGCCAACTGTTCGGGCTTTGCCCAGCGATCAAACTCGGCAGGTTTAACCTGACCCAGCGCCTGCAAATATCGTTTAAGCTGCACTTGATCGACCCGAAACGCCTGATAGTTGACCTGTGTCGCTTGTCCACCACGCAACGAGGTCACATGTTTTTTGAGTAACCCATCCCATGTACTGTGATCGAAATCGGCATGTGCCAAGCAGGTGATACTCAGCATCAAGCCTGCAAGCAATAACGTTTTCATAGCTGTCTTCCTCTCATGATGAACCGCGTTGCCATGCATGGTATTTTTCCACCCATGCCAACAGCTTGTGTGGGGTGTGTGCGCGTTTCCATTCGCCCGCTGCGTACTTATTGGCTTCACTCATGGTCGGATAAGTGTGAATCGTGCCGAGGATTTTATTCAGCCCTAGCCCATATTTCATCGCCAGCACATACTCGGCGAGTAAATCACCCGCATGACTGCCAACAATGGTGACACCCAGAATTTTGTCTTTGTTTGGCACGGTCATGACTTTGACCCAGCCCTGTGCATTGCCGTCAGTAATGGCTCGGTCTAAATCATCAATGCCATAGCGGGTGACTTCATAGGCGATACCTTGCTCGATGGCCTCTTGCTCATTCAGTCCAACTCGTGCCACTTCTGGATCAATAAAGGTCGTCCGTGGGATCACTCGATAGTCTGCTTTAAACTTTTTAAAGCGACCAAATAAAGCATTCACTGCGGCATACCACGCTTGATGCGAGGCAGTATGGGTAAACTGATACGGCCCTGCCACATCCCCTGCGGCAAAGATATTCGGGTATACGGTTTCCAGATAGTCATTGGTCAGCACGGTACGCTCGGTTTCAATGCCCAGATTCTCTAGGCCATAACCCGTAAGTCGCGCATGGCGACCGACTGCGACAATCAACGCATCAAATTCAATGGCGATTTCTACGCCCTGATACAGCATAATCAGGCGTTTGCTATCTCCATCACGCTCACAGCGTAGCGCCTGATGTTCAAGCAGCACGTGTACACCATCCGCGGCCAGCCGTTGCTGCGCAAACAGCGACACATCTTCATCTTCCCGCGCCATGATGCGTGCGCCGCGTTCTACTTGATAAACCTGTGAACCGAGTCGGGCAAACGCCTGCGCCAACTCACAGCCAATCGGGCCACCGCCGAGGATCACCAAGCGTGGTGGCGGCTGATCAAGCGCTGTGAAGGCATCCCACAACGTATCGCTGGTCAGATAGCCGACCTCATCCAAGCCCTGTAACGATGGAATAAACGGCTGTGCGCCTGCCGCTACAATAATGCTCCGAGTCGTCAGTCGCTGCGTGCTGCCATCGGCGTGGACAATCTCGACCGTCCACGGGTCAATAATCGTGGCATAGCCCTGCACCACATCGACGCCAAGCTGGGTATACCGTTCAATACTGTCATGTGGCTCAATCTCAGCGATCACCCGATGCACCCGCGCCATCACCGCCTTGAAACTAAACTTCGGAGCGCTCGACGCTAAGCCATACTGCTCGGCATGCTGCATATCATGTGCGATTTTTGCGCTTTTAATCAGTGCTTTACTGGGCACACAACCATAATTCAAACAGTCACCGCCCATTTTATGCGCTTCGACCAACGTCACTTTGGCCTTCACCGCAGCCGCGATATATGACGACACCAAACCCGCCGCACCCGCACCGATCACCACCAGATTACGATCAAAGCTGCTTGGCTTAACCCATTTGGCGTAGACCTTGCGGCGCTGAATCCCATCTAATATTTTTTTGGCCAGCAGTGGAAAAATACCCAAGAGGATAAATGAGCCCAACAATGCAGGTGACACGATATCACCAAGGCTGTTGATCTGCGCGAGTTGCGTACCGGCATTCACATACACTAGCGTGCCCGCCAACATGCCGACCTGACTGACCCAATAATAAGTTCTGGCCTTAATCGGGGTTAGCCCCATCAGGATATTGACCATAAAAAATGGAAATAACGGCATCAAACGCAAGCTCAATAGATAAAAGATGCCATCTTTTGCCATGCCCTGATTGATGCTGTTGAGCTTGTCCGCAAACTTTGTCTGAATACTGTCGCGCAAGATAAAACGCGACGCCAGAAATGCGAATAGCGCCCCAATACTTGACGCAAACGACGCCAACAAGGTGCCCCACCACAGACCAAATAACGCGCCCGCCAATAAGGTCATCATCGCCGCACCCGGCAACGAAAACCCCGTCACCAGCACATAGGCCAAAAAGAACACCCCACCAGCGATCAACGGTGCATCGTTACGCCACGCATAGAAGTCGCCGAGTCGTGCCTGAATGCCTTGCAAAGTCAGCAGCTCATTGAGGCCAAACATAAAAAATAGGACAACGACCAACATCACCAGCGCTAAAATAACCAGCTTTTTCATGCGCTGACGTCCGGTATAAAGTCTTGTGTGGCCTCAAGCGCACCACCGCAGCTACTGCCTTGTCCAGCCGTACAGCCGTAACAATGATCAGCAATCGCAATCGGATCACCCTGTGGATCTTGGTTCAATAAATCAGACAACTGTCGCCGTGTCGTGTTTAGCACGGGCATGACCAGCTGTTGATTAAAGTCACAATCAAATAAACCACCTTGCCAATCCACGCTGATAGTCGAGCGACACATCACACCGGCCAGATTCGCTGCTTGATAGTTGTCTTTGAGCAGCTGTATGTACGGATGAAACTGTTTTTTGGCCAGTAATACGGCTCCAAAACGCTGGATTGGCATATTGGTCAGTGCAAATAACTGGTTAAATTCAATGCCAAAATGCTGCATCAATTCGCGCTTATAGTCAGCCTCGAGGGCTTGTTGGTTCGGCGGTAGGCTTGCGCCTTGCGGGTTGTATACCAGATTTAAAGTTAAACCTGAGCCCGCTTTGCCATAGCCCAACGCATTGAGTTTTTGTAAGCCTAAAATACTGGCATCAAACGTGCCTTTACCGCGCTGTTTATCAACATTTTCAACCGAGTAACAGGGTAAAGATGCGACAATTTCAACCTGATTATCTGCTAGAAAATCGGCCAAATCCTCGTAGCCATCTTCCATTAAAATCGTCAGGTTACAACGATCAATCACCTTGACACCAAGCGCACGTGCAGCAACCACCAAACGCTTAAAATCTTGGTGCATCTCTGGCGCACCGCCGGTTAAATCCAGCGTTGTGATCTGCCGTGCAGTGAGTACCGGTGGGATCAGATCAATCAGCTCAGCTGACATCATCTCGGTACGGTACGGACTGGCCGCCACATGACAATGCACACAGGATTGATTACATAGATAGCCCAGATTCACTTGTAAGGTGCTTAATATCCCGCGCTGAATCGGTGGAAAATCGGTGGCTTCGAGCAGTGAAATAGTGGATTGCATGTCTATCTGATCCATAAGGAAGTCTGATTTACCATACTTTAGACGTATTGGCCGCTTAATTCTTACAACAAAAACTGTAAACAACACGATCACAACACGCCGATTTTTCTGCTGATCGACGCTTATCGGCGTTGATCCTATAGTGACTTAATTTGGTATTGCCGCACAAACCGATGATCAATGCGTTGCTTCAACCACCAAATCCACGCGCCTTCAAGACTATAACGCCCCCAACAGCCAATCGCGTAGGGTGTACCACACGACAATAAATACAATGATCTTCGCTTCGGCAAGTAAGGCCGTAACGGCCGGTTGTCTAAGTATTCTAATAGATTATCGGCCAACACTGCGCCTGCATGCACCGCATGTACCCCTGAGCGTGCCATCGGCTGATCGACCCGCTGACAGAGATCGCCGACCGCAAACACCTCTGGATGCGAAACGCTTTGGTGCGTGGCACCGACTTGGATAAAACCATCTTCGCTACAGGCGAGTGTTGAGTGCTGTGTCCAATTCGGCGCGCACGTACCCGTCGCAGCAATCACCTGATCGACGAACTGTTGCTGACCATTTGACAGCAATAGCTCTTGGTCAGCGCTGACGGCGCGGGCGTACACCACTGCGATATTCAGGCGCTGTAATTGCTGAGTCACGCGTTTCAGCTGAGCTGGACTAAAGTCTGGCAGCAGGTGTTGACCGCACACCAATAGCACCGTGTGCCGCGCACTAATCTGTTGTAACGCGACCTGTGCGGCCATCGCCAACTCGACTGCGGCCGCACCCGCCCCAACAATCGCCAGTTTATAACTGGCTTGCTGTCTGGCTTGTGCCAAAACCAGCGGCCATTGGCGGACAAAGTTGGACAGTGGACGAATCGGCAATAAGCGATCTGCTGCTGCGGATAACCATGACAGGTTAGTTTCGGCGCCGGTATTCAGTGACAACAGATCATATTCAAGACGTGGCTGCGTACTGGTCACAACATAGCGTTGTGTCGCATTCATCGCCAGCATATCCTCCTGAATCCACTGTATGCCAGCTGCCTGACAGAGTGGCACGAGGTCAATACTCATCTCTGCTTCGGTTGCATATCCAGCCATCCACGCGGGCAACAGGCCAGAATAACGCTGGTAACGCTCGCCTGAGATCAGCGTGATTTTAGTATCTGGTGGACGTCGCTGGATCAG
>JBBKWW010000032.1:0-5080 GCA_037969155.1 Moraxellaceae bacterium | reverse complement strand
TGCCAATCAATACCCAGCGATGCTGAGTTGGGTGAATGTTGAATTTGACGGATTGAAGGCTCAGACTGTTACATCAGAAGTGTGGTTGCTGTGTAAGTGTGGTTTGAGCGGGCAAAATGTTAGACTCAAGCATGCGTTAAGCTGGCGACTTGAGTGGCCTGATTTATTTGGAGTGATCACGCGGTGCTATGTCCGTTTTGTAATGCCCCTGATTGTAAGGTGATTGATTCACGTCTGGCGGCAGAAGGTCGGCAAATTCGACGACGGCGTGAGTGTTTAAGCTGCGGTGAGCGGTTTACCACCTTTGAAATCATGGAAGTGGTGATGCCACGCGTGATTAAGTCTAATGGCCGTATGCAGCCGTTTGATGAGGCGAAGCTGCGCCGTTCATTAACGTTGCCACTGCAAAAACGCCCCGTTAGTTTGGATCAAATCGACACGGCGATTGCACAGATTGGGCAGACCTTGCGTCGCTTAGGTGAACGTGAAATCCCCGCACGGCAAATCGGCGAGGAGGTCATGCGTGTCTTGAAAGCATTAGATTCCGTGGCTTATGTACGTTTTGCATCGGTGTATCGAGATTTTCAGGATATCGAAGCCTTTAAAACCGAAATAGATCGACTCGGCCAGCCCGTCACGACCGCAGTCACTCTCTCAGTCGACACGTCGACACAGGACACGCCCTCACATGAATAGTGCGATTGAAAATAGTTTAGTTGAGTCTGATGTGTATTGGATGCAACAGGCTTTGCTGCTGGCCAAGCGGGGTCAGTACAGTACGCGCCCGAATCCAGCAGTGGGCTGTGTGTTGGTCAAAGATGGTCAGCTGATCGGTGAAGGCTTTCATCCGAAAGTCGGTCAGCCGCATGCTGAGGTGTTTGCGCTGCGTCAGGCGGGTGAGCAGGCGCGTGGAGCAACTGCGTATGTCACTTTAGAGCCGTGTGCGCATTTTGGCCGTACCCCGCCGTGTGCCAATGCCTTAATCGAAGCAGGTGTGGCGCGGGTGGTACTGGCAACTTTGGACAGTAATCCACAAGTGGCGGGCATCGGTCAGGCACGAATAGACGCCGCAGGGATTCGCACCACAGTCGGGGTGTGTGAAGCAGACGCACGGGCGCTGAATGCAGGGTTTTTACAGGTGATGGCGGGTGGTCGGCCGTATGTGCGGCTAAAAATCGCTGCGAGTCTTGATGGTCGTACCGCGATGGCTTCGGGTGAATCGAAGTGGATTACCGGTACGGCAGCACGTGCTGACGTGCAGCATTGGCGGGCGATCAGTGGCGCGGTGATTACGGGCATCGGGACGGTGTTGGCGGATGATCCACTCCTAAATGTCCGTGCAGTGCCAGACCATACGCCGCTGGCTGAGATTCCGCAGCCACTACGGGTGGTGCTGGATCGCCAAGGCCGTATGCCGCTAGACGCACAACTCTTACAGCAACCAGAGTCTGTATTACTGGTCGGTGCTGCGCAATGGGCGGGTATTGAAACATGGAAAAATAGCGATTTGGCCGAATTACTCAACCGTCTACGCGATGAAAAACAAATTCGTGATGTCTTGGTCGAAGCAGGGGCAACCTTGAGCGCGGCATTTTTGCAGGCCGATCTGGTCGATGAGCTGATTGTCTATCTCGCGCCGACCTTACTCGGTTCAGCCGCCCGACCCATGATTGATTTACCGCTGGTGCAGATGGCGCAGCAGCTACGTTTTGAGCTGATTGAGATGCAGCAAATCGGTGAGGATATTCGGCTGATTCTACGGCCCCGCCGATGACCGACTCGCTGCTGTACCATAAACGTCGCCATTCGGCACGCACCACCGAAGACTATGTGTTTCATCATCTGGTGCCGTATTTGGGCAATAAACGCCGCTTATTGCCGCTGATTTTGTCGGCATTGGCGCAAACAGGACAGCGCTCAGCCCGCCCGCCAGCACCCGTGTTTGTGGATTTATTCGCGGGCAGTGGCGTGGTGTCGCGCTTGGCGCGGCAGCTCGGTTATCAGGTGATCGCCAATGACTGGGAGCCGTATAGTTTTGCGCTCAGTGATGCGGTACTCAGCTGTCAAAAAGCGCCAGAGTTTGCGGCACTCGGTGGCTATGATGCAGCATTGGCGGCATTGAATCAGTTAGAGCCTATCGAAGGCTGGCTGACCCAGACGTTTTGTCCACGGGATGATGCACAGTATGATGTGCAGCAAGATCGACTGTTTTTTAAGCGGCATAATGGCATGCGCTTGGATGCGATGCGTGAGCAGATTGCGCGTTGGCAATATGATGGGCTGATTGGCTCGACCGAGATGAGTGCATTACTGTCGCCGTTGTTGTATTCGGCTAGCTTTGTCAGTAATACCAGTGGCTTGTTTAAAAGTTTTCATCAAGGCTGGGGTGGCAAAACCGCAACTGCACTGGATCGGATTGATTCGCTGCTGTGGCTCACGCCGAGTGTGTTTCATGCGTCGCCGATTGCTGCCGAAATGCACTGTGTGGATGCCGCGCAGTTGGCGGCACAGTTGGTGGATTATGTGGTCGATGTGGTGTATTTGGATCCGCCGTATAACCAACACGCTTATGCCAGTAACTATCATATTTTAAATGCACTGACCTTGTGGAATAAGCCATATACGCCTGCGCCGATGCACGCGGGTTATAAAAGCGGCATTGATCGGGCATGGCGTGCCGAGCGGCCGAGCGCGTATAACTCGACCAAAAAAGCCAGTGTGGCGTATCAGCAACTGATTGCGACCCTACAGGCACGCTTTATCCTGACCAGCTACAGTACCGATGGCAATATTGATCTACCGACGCTGCTGGCGGCTAATCTGGCACGTGGCCACGTCAGTCTGGTGACCCAAGATGTGCCCCGCTATCGAGTCAGTCGACAGCGGCAGTCAGATCGGGCGCGTACCTTGGAGTTTATCGTGGTGACCAATACGCAACGCCCATCGAAGCAGACAGTCGAGCAATTATTGGATCAGTTGTGGCATTTTGCCGAGTTGGGTGGCGTGGCACGTGAAGGCGTGTTGCCATGCTAGAATCGTCCTATTTTCTGCCGATCTTAAACAGAGGAAAACAGCATGTTTACCGGAATTATTGAAGCGGTTGGCACCGTGCAGTCGGTGCAGCCGCAGGGCGGTGATGTGCGCTTGAGTATCGGGGTTGGTCACTTAGATATGGGTGATGTCAAACTCGGTGATTCGATTGCGACCAATGGTATTTGTTTAACTGTCGTGGCGTTTGGACGTGACTGGTACGCGGCCGATGTGTCGGTGGAAACCCTCAATCTGGCCACGCTCAAACACTGGCGTAGCGGCACACGGGTCAATCTGGAAAAAGCCCTATTACCGACCACCCGTCTCGGCGGGCATTTGGTCAGTGGCCATGTCGATGGTGTCGGTGAAATCACGTTGCTGCGTAAAGACGCGCGTTCGTTGTATTTTGAGGTGACTGCACCGCCTGAACTGGCACGTTATCTGGCCAAAAAAGGCTCGATTACCGTCGATGGGATTAGCCTGACCATCAACCATTTAAATGGCAATATTCTCAGCTTGAACCTTGTGCCGCATACCGCCGATCAGACCACGATTGGTGATTGGATGCTGGGTAGCTCTGTCAATCTGGAAGTGGATTTGTTGGCACGCTATATGGAGCGGCTATTGCTCGGTGACAAAGCCGCAGAAACCACGACTGGCCATGCTCAGCCCTCGGGCATTGATCTGGCATTTTTGGCCGACAACGGCTATTTGCATGGACAGTCACGTCGTTGAGTCGTCGTCCACGCTTAGACCAGCCCGCCAAACTGATGCGCGATGGGCTGAGCCCCTGCAAGGTCTGGTTGCCGCAGGGCGACTGGCCGCTGGTGTTGGATTTTTTGGCGGTGCGGTTTGCCACGATTCCGCGTGAGTATTGGCATGGCCGCATGCAGCAAGGCTTAGTGTTGTGGGCGAATGGTCAGCCGATTGCAGCCGATGCGGCGTATGTGGCGCAGTGTCGGCTGCTGTATTATCGTGAGTTGCCAAACGAAACACCGATTCCATTCCAGCTTGAGCTGTTGCACCACGACGCGGATCTGATTGTGATCGATAAGCCGCATTTTTTGCCGACTAATCCGGCGGGTCGCTATGTACTGCAAACGGCTTTGACCCGCCTGAAGCAACAGTTTAATGAGCCTGATATTGCCCCGCTGCATCGCTTGGATCGTGAAACCGCAGGAGTGATGCTGTTTTCGCGTAATCCACAGACCAGCCCACTGTATAATCAGTTGTTTGCGCGGCGGCAGATGCAGAAAGTCTACGAAGCGGTGGCGGGCTATCGGCCTGACTTGGATTTTCCTTTGCATCGGTCGAGTTTTTTATATAAGCGAGAAAAGCCTTTTTTTGTGATGGCCGAGCGGCATGATATTGCGCCAAACGCCGAGACCAATATTGAGCTGGTCAAGGTGCTGGGGATGGATATGGCACACTATCGCTTGTATCCCAAAACAGGTCAGCAGCATCAGTTGCGGGTGCATTTGTCGGCGTTGGGCATCGGTATTGTCAATGACGCATTTTATCCGGAGCTACTGGCGGATAAAGGTGATGATTTTACTCAGCCGTTGCAGTTGTTGGCGCGGTCGATTGGCTTTATAGATCCAATCAGCGGCGAGCGGCGCGAGTTTGTCAGTCGGCAGGTGTTGTCTGGTTTAACCGATGGTTTTTAAATGTATTTAAAACCAAAAACCGCCAAATCTTTTGCAAGATATGGCGGTTTTTGTGTGATTGATACGGGCTTAGCGACCGCATTTCTTCTCTTTTAAATAGATATCGATGTTTTCGATATCAGTGGTGATTTTTTTGTTCAGTGCCAGTTGTAGCTCAATGTCTGCATTGACCGACGCACTCACGCTATTTTGAGTCATGGCACGGCCATATTCGGCGGCTGAGCCTTTACCAAACTGGCTCATCAAGCCGCCGATCATGTTGGTGGTGGCTTCTGAGCTTTTTTGTTGCTGGTAGGCGGGGTCTTTGGTCAAGCTATCCAGCTGCTGGAGCTTGCCACGATTTTCTTCGAGGTCACGTTTGGCTTGGCGGCTGTTGACTTGTA
>JBBKWW010000031.1:0-8614 GCA_037969155.1 Moraxellaceae bacterium | reverse complement strand
GTCGGAATAAATGCACGTGTCTGCCCACCCAGTTTGAGTTTTTGACTGGTATGCCAGCAACCCGAAGGGACACGGCAGTTTTTGGGTGTTACTGCGTTGTGCTTCGCTTGCTTAGAACGACTAAGCCTCACGAGTCACGCCTTGTATCCCCTCAAAAACAGCCAGTGTCGCGGCCGTGGCTCAAACGTCAACAGACCCTAAGGTTGAGTCCATCATGAAGGTCTTATTAGTAGAAGATGAGGTTAAAACCGGCGATTATCTGAAGCAGGGGCTGACCGAAGCTGGGTATATCACCGACTGGGTGACTGATGGTTTAACTGGTCAACACCAAGCGCTGTCAGAGCAATACGATTTGATCATTTTGGACATCATGTTACCGATATTAGATGGATGGAGTGTTTTAACTGCGATTCGTCAAGCAGGTCAGACGATTCCGATTTTATTTTTGACTGCTAGAGATCAGGTCGATGATCGTGTCAAAGGATTAGAGCTTGGGGCAGATGATTACCTTGTCAAACCCTTTGCCTTTTCTGAGTTGCTTGCACGTGTCAAAAGCTTGTTACGACGTGGCCATCAGCAACGTGAAGATGATGTGATTTGTGTGGCTGACTTAGAGCTGGATTTGCGCAAGCGACGTGTTGTGCGTGCAGGTCGCCGGATTGACTTGACAGCCAAAGAGTTTGCCTTACTTGAACTGTTGATGCGCCGTCGCGGTGAAATATTACCGCGTTCGCTGATTGCCTCACAAGTATGGGATATGAACTTTGAAAGTGATACCAATGTGATTGAGGTCGCTATTAAACGGTTACGCAGTAAGGTGGATCATGGTTTCACCCCTCGATTGATCCAAACCATTCGAGGAATGGGTTATGTGGTCGAGGCCAGTGATGATGACCATGCTTAACGCGATCAGTCTACGCATTAGTCTGATTTTCACCATTCTCACAGCACTCATTCTGCTCATGATGGGGATGGTCATTCATCAGTTGGTGATGCATCACTTTGAAGAACAAGACCGCATGCTACTTGAGGGTAAGCTTGAGCTCATCGAAAATATTCTTCAGCAAAACCCACGTCATGAGCCTGCGGTGCTTCAGCAGTTAATCGATGCTTTGGTGGGTCACCCAGGGCTTATCGTACAGGTTGAGCGACCGATTGGGACGCTTTTACTCACCACAGTACCTGCGCCAGTACCAGACTCTCCCAGAACGTGGACGAGAGAAAAGCCTTTGGCCGTATGGACGATTGATCAGCAACAATATCGTGGGATGACCCTCACACATGCCGCGACATCCACAGTGAGCAGTCATCGAATCGTAGTGGGTATTCAAACCGCTCACCATACGGATTTCCTCAGTCAATTTCGTCAAGAGTTGTTCTGGATAGGGAGTGTCGGAACGTTCAGTTTAATGCTGTTAGGCTGGCTGGCCGCACGCCGAGGATTACGCCCCGCTCAGTCCATGGCGCGGGTTGCTGAAGGGATCTCCGCACAGCATTTAGATCAACGGCTGGATCTCAAGCGTGCTCCCACCGAGCTGCGGCCGCTGGCGATTGCATTTAATGACATGCTTGATCGACTAGAAGATGCGTTAGCACGATTATCAGATTTTTCATCCGATTTAGCGCACGAGCTTCGAACCCCGATTAATAATTTAATGACCCAAACCCAAGTATGCTTATCAAAACAAAGAGATAATGACACTTACAAGGAGGTGTTGTTCTCCAATTTAGAGGAATACGAGCGCTTGGCAAGAATGACTGCGGACATGTTGTTTTTGGCCAAAGCGGATCATGGTCTGGTTCCCGCTGGCTTGCAACGGGTCAGCCTCAGTCATGAAATTACCGCGTTATGTGAGTTTTACGAGGCACTGGCCGCAGATAAAGATATTCGTCTCGTACAAAGTGGAGAGGCCGTGATTCAAGGTAATCAGTTGATGCTACGCCGTGCATTCAGTAATTTGATCTCGAATGCCATTCGTTATGGACAAGCGGGCAGTGTGATTTCCATTGCCGTGAGCCAGAGCGAGGGTTTTGCATCCATGGTCATTGAGAATGAGGCGCCATCTATTCCACCAGAGCAATTGTCTCGTTTATTTGATCGATTCTATCGTACCGATAGCTCGCGTAAACGGGTCGATGAAGGCGCAGGACTCGGTCTAGCCATTACGAAGTCGATTGTACAAGCGCATCATGGCCAGATTCAGGTGTTTTCAGCGCATGGCAAAGTGTCTTTTCAGATTCATTTTCAGCATACACGTTCAGTATCATGAAGTCGGCACAGGTGCCTCATCGTTTCGGCATGCTGAGCAGCACTCAGCAATAGAGCGTCCAAGGATCAGCCAGCGCAGTCGCAGCATGCTTCGGCATTCTATTTTCCGATCTCTTAATCGCCCCTAGACTCATTTTAAAAATAACGCTTGACCTTCCCATGATGGGAAGCTTGATGATGCAGTTGTCCAACCGGACTTTATATAAACAATATCGAGGTTTTCAACATGTACACATTCAATGTAAACGGCATGGGCTGCGGTAGTTGTGTCAACAAAATCACGCAAGCCATCAAAAACCAAGACCACGAGGCCAAGGTAATAGTTGATCTATCCAGCCGTCTTGTCACTGTTGAAAGTATGGCAGCAGCAGCCACCATCCTCAGCATCATTCAGCAACTCGGCTTTGATGCGGCTTTGGTGACCTAAGCCTTTTCATTCAAAAAAATCATATGGAGGTTTCGAACATGACTCATTTCTCGATTGGGATTAGTGGCATGACCTGTGCCAGTTGTACAAATCGCATTGAGCGTGCATTGCAACAACTCCCCGCAGTCAATCAGGTCAGTGTCAATCTGGTCACTGAATTAGCCACTGTAGACGGAACCTCTGATCTGACACTGAGTGAACTGCAACAGGCTGTAGAAGCGGCGGGGTATCAGGTGAGTACGCAATCTATTAACCTTGATATTAGCGGCATGAGTTGCGCCAGTTGTGCGGCTCGGATTGAGACCGCGTTGAAGGCTGTTTCTGGGGTGCAAAATGCCAGCGTGAATCTGGTGACTGAGCGCGCCAGTATACAAGTCGTCAAAGGCTTACCTGTCGCCACGCTGATCGCAGCCATTCAGCAAGCGGGTTACGCGGCATCGCAAACCGCATTCAATTCATCCATGTCAGCATCGCCATCAAAGACGGTCAAACGTTTTCCCGACTGGTGGCCTGTTTTTGTGGCAGCGCTATTGTCGTTGCCGATGGTGCTGGGGATGCTGTTGGGCATGCTCGGTATGGATTGGATGATCCCTGCATGGTTACAATTCCTGTTGGCAACGCCTGTGCAGTTCTGGTTAGGCGCACGGTTTTATCGCGCAGGTTGGGGCGCGCTGAAAGCAGGTACAGCCAATATGGATGTGTTGGTCGCATTGGGAACCAGTGCGGCTTATGGTCTGAGTCTTTATTTGTGGTTTAGCGCTAGCCAAGGACAAATGCCGCATCTTTATTTTGAAGCCTCTAGCGTCGTGATCACTTTGGTCTTGCTCGGTAAGTGGCTTGAACAGCGCGCGAAACGCCAAACCATTACCGCGATTACTGCACTACAGGCACTGCGACCCACGACCGCCAGAATTCTGCGTGATGGGTCGGAAATCGAGATTCTCATTGATCAAATCCAACGGGGTGACGACGTCATTGTGAAAGCAGGTGAACGGATTCCTGTGGATGGTGAGGTGATTGAAGGGCACAGTCAGGTCGATGAGTCGATGCTGACAGGTGAAAGTTTACCGGTTGAAAAAGGCATCGGCGATCACGTTACAGGTGGTGCGATTAATGCGGAAGGATTGCTGTTGATCCGCACCATGGCGGTCGGTAACGATACCATGTTGGCGCAGATGATTCGTTTAGTCGAAGATGCACAAGCGGGTAAAGCACCGATTCAGCGGTTGGTCGATCAAGTCAGTCAGGTGTTTGTGCCTGTTGTATTGGTGATCGCGCTCATCACCTTGATGGCTTGGTGGGGGCTGAGTGGTGATCTTGAGCTTGCTATTATTAATGCCGTGGCGGTATTGGTGATCGCCTGCCCTTGTGCGCTGGGATTAGCAACGCCGACAGCAATTATGGTCGGGACTGGCATGGCGGCACAACACGGCATATTGATCAAGGATGCACAAAGTCTTGAAACTGCCCATCGGGTAAAACTGGTTGCGTTTGATAAAACCGGCACATTAACCATCGGGCAACCGGATGTGGTGGCGATTGAAGCGGTCGATGGTCAGCATGATATGCTGTTGCAGCTCATCGCCAGTCTACAAGCCGGCAGTGATCACCCGCTAGCCAAAGCCGTCTCGACCGTCGCCAAGCGGGATCATCTCCAACTGCAATCTGTACAGAACTTACAGACTCTCGCTGGTCGCGGTTTGTCCGCAGAGATCAATACACAGACGTACTTGCTGGGCAATAATCGCCTGATGCAAGAGCAAAACGTTAACCTTGAGGCATTGATCGCCAGATCTATTCAATTAGAGCAGCAAGGCCGTACAGTGTCATGGCTCGCAACAGCACAGGAAAGTCGTCTACTGGGTCTGATTGCTTTTGGCGATCAAATCAAGCCCAGTGCAGCAAGCGCGGTGGCTAAATTGCAGCGTATGGGCATTAAAGCCGCCATGCTGACAGGTGATAACGCAGGCGCAGCAAACCTAGTCGCTCAGGCATTGTCGATAGATATCGTTCAAGCAGGTTTATTACCTGCCGAAAAAGTGGGCTATATTCAATCGTTGAAAAAGCAGCATGAGGTTGTGGCCATGGTGGGAGATGGCTTGAATGACGCGCCCGCGCTGGCTGCGGCCGATGTTGGTATTGCCATGAGTACCGGCACAGATGTCGCCATGCATACCGCAGGGATTACCCTGATGCGCGGTGACCCCTCACTGGTCGCTGATGCAATTGATCTCTCAAAACTGACGTATCACAAAATTCAGCAGAATTTATTCTGGGCATTTATATATAACGTGATCGCGATTCCATTGGCAGCCCTGGGTTTTCTCAGTCCTATGATTGCAGGAGCGGCGATGGCGGTTTCGAGTGTCAGTGTGGTGCTCAACTCGTTAATGCTACGGCGCTGGCGCGCCACCCGTTAGTCGAATCTTTGGAGTCAGCATGAATATTGGTGAAGTGGCTAAAGCCAGCGGCTTATCGGCAAAAATGATTCGACACTATGAAAGCATTGGCTTGATTGAGACTAGCCCACGAACGGATGCGGGTTATCGGCAATATAACAGCCGAAATGTACACTTGTTTCGTTTTGTCCATCATGCGCGTGAACTCGGCTTTTCGCTGGCACAAATCAAAGAGCTCCTATCACTGTGGGAAGATCAAGGCCGTGCCAGTGCCGATGTCAAACAGCTGACTGCGATCCATATTGCTGAGTTGGATGCACGTATTCAGGGGCTGACCCATATGCGCGATACTTTAGTGGTACTCGCAGATGCCTGTTGCGGAGATGCGCGCCCCGATTGTCCAATCTTGCATCAATTAGAGATGGGGCAGGCTGATGTGTAGTGATTCAGTAGAATCAGGCACTAAGCACGTAATGCCAATACCATCGGTGCGGCCAAAAACGCCGCTACGCTGGCAAATTCCAAGTCCGACACTGGAAAGTAATATTGCGCCGTCGCGTCCCACTCATACACCCAGTTGCAATACACTGCATAATAACGTTGCTTGTTTTTGCGATAATGCGTCGCATACATCGGTGATTGCGCCACTGCCATCGCGTTTAAGCCGTATTGATACACGGCTTGATCCAGCCGCTGTAGTAAGACTTCGGCAGATGGCTGTAGTCCGCCATGGGTCTGCATATAGGCCACCAAGAAGCCTGCAAAACGCTCTCCAATATCGACGCTGGCTGGTAAACTGGTCAGCTGCTGTTGTGCAGTATCGAGTGGCAATTGTTGCCCCTCGATCATCCGCCGTAAATCCAGCCAACGATTAAGACTGGTTTTTTGGCTAAAAATTTCGACCAAGACAAACGACTCCACCAGTTGCCCAAGCTGCTGTAGTCGCGGATCGATTGCGGGGGCGCTCAATGCTGCTGGCCCTGTTTGAGTCACTGCAAACTGCTTGACCTGTTGTGCAACTTTGATCAACAGACTCAGGCCATGCACCGTAAACCACGACAATACGCGCCATAGGTTATTTGGTTTAGACATTAAGCATTCACTCCTTGCTCATCCGATTGGGTCGCCAAAAAACCACCGCTTTGATGCGCCCACAGCCGTGCATACAGGCCATTTTTTGCCAGTAGCTCATGATGTGTACCCTGTTCAACGATGCTGCCTTGGTCTAAGACAATCAGCCGATCCATCGCCGCAATTGTTGACAGTCGGTGCGCGATGGCAATCACGGTTTTGCCTTGCATCAGGTTATATAGGCTGTCTTGAATCGCAGCTTCAACCTCTGAGTCCAGTGCACTGGTCGCTTCGTCAAGTAACAAAATCGGCGCGTCTTTTAGCATGACCCGCGCGATGGCAATCCGTTGTCGCTGCCCACCAGACAGTTTAACCCCACGTTCGCCGACATGTGCCTCATAGCCAGTGCGGCCTTTGGCATCTGAGAGCGTTGCAATAAACTGATCCGCCTCGGCACGCTGGGCAGCGCGTTCCACCTCAGCCATACTGGCATCGGGTCGGCCATAGCGAATATTATCCGCCACCGAGCGATGCAGCAGTGAGGTATCTTGCGTCACCATGCCGATCTGAGCGCGTAGACTGTCCTGACTGACCTGCGTAATGTCTTGCCCATCAATCAGAACACGGCCTTGTTCAGCATCATAAAACCGCAGTAATAAATGAATCAGCGTTGATTTTCCTGCACCTGAGCGACCGACCAAGCCGACTTTTTCACCTGCCCGAATGGTCAGGTTTAACTGATCTAACACGGCTTTTTCACCGCCATAACTAAAGCCCAGTTGTTCAAAGCGAATTTCGCCTTGTGGTACTTGTAAGGGTGTTGCATCCGCTTGATCCAAGATGGTTTGCGGGCGCGATAACATACTGACCCCATCGCGTACCGTCCCGATATTCTCGAACAGCGTCGCCATATTCCACATGATCCAATGCGACATGCCATTTAAACGTAACGCCATCGCTGTGCCCGCGGCCACCGCGCCAATCCCGAGTAAATCCTGTGTCCACAGGCGTAGCGCAATCGCGACAATTCCCAATAAGAGCAGCATCGACAGAGTATGGTTGACCACCTCAAAGCCGCTGACCAAGCGCATTTGGCGGTGTACCGTCCCGAGAAATTCTTGCATTGACTGCCGTGCGTAGCCTGCTTCACGGCCAGCATGTGAAAACAGCTTGACCGTACTGATATTGCTGTACGCATCGGTAATTCGTCCAGCCATCAGGGAGCGGGCATCGGCTTGTTGCTTAGAGATATTCGATAGGCGTGGAATAAAAAACAGCATGGCCAGCACAAAGCCGAGCAGCCATAGGATCAGTGGCAACATCATCCACAGATTAAACTGTCCCAACACCAAAATAATGGTAAAGCAGTAAATGCTGACAAATACCACAATATCGGCCACGATCATCCACACATCACGAATCGCCAGTGCGGTTTGCATGACTTTGGCCGACACGCGACCCGCAAATTCATCCTGATAAAACTGCATGCTTTGTGACAACATCAGGCGATGAAAATCCCAGCGTAATCGCATCGGGAAGTTACCCGCGATGGTTTGGTGCTTGATCAGCGTTTGTAGTGCAATCAGGCCAATACTGCTCAGAATCACCGCCACCAATAGCAACAAGCTCTGACGTTCTTGTGCCCATAACAGGTCTGGTGGAATTCGACTCAGCCAATCGACCAACTGTCCCATCAGCGCAAAGAGTGCCGCTTCAAATACCCCAATGAGCGCCGTGATAATCGTCATCACCAGCAAAAAAGGCCGAATCCCCACCGTGGTCGACCATAAAAACTGTATAAAGCTGGCGGGCGGTACTTCGGGCGCACGTTCAGGATACGGGTCAACTTGCTTTTCAAACCATCGCAACATCATCAGCTCAATCGTACAGCGGGGATTTGGGTTGATCATAGTAACGAATTTATGTGAAGAACAGCATATGACAAGCGTGAGTAACTGTAATCAGTTAGCCTAAGTAAAATAAAATCTTTAGACCAAATCATACTCTACTAAGACTGTCCCCACCTCAATACGCCATGTCTACGGGCATGGCATACTATGAAGAATCATTGCAAGGAGTTGTCAGATGAGCGCACCAATTTTTTTATGGGATCCTGTATTAAGCGAAGCATGGCCGAACAGTGTTGCACAAGCGGACGAATACCGTATCCAGTTGCGTGAGGTCGGGCATGATCACAGCCCGCGCGTTGATCATTTTGCCGAATTGCTAAAAGCCAAAGTCGCCGCCGAAAAAAGCTTTGACGCAGACTTCAAACAAAAAGGCTATCTTGAAAGCGCATATTTGTTTCAGCCACAGCACACCGCAGCATTGGTCAGTTGGGATTATTTTAAAGATGCTTATGCTGATCTGTTTTTTGTGCTGATGGTCGAAGCGGCGCGTGAAGCAGGACTGCTGATCTATGACACGCGTTCAGAATGGGTGTTTTTA
>JBBKWW010000030.1:0-10358 GCA_037969155.1 Moraxellaceae bacterium | reverse complement strand
CGGTCGATTTTTGAGCCGATTGCCAATGCGATTGTGCCGATTGTATTTGGCAAAATCCCCGGCACTGAGATTCTATGGATTGTCATGTGGTTGGCCATCGCCTCGATCACCTGTACGGTTTATTTTCGGTTTATTCAGTTTCGCTTGTTTGGTCTCGCGATTCAGGCGGTGCGTGGTCGGTTCAGTAAAAAAACCGATCAGGGTGAGGTCAGTCACTTTCAAGCACTAACCACTGCATTGGCGGCTACGGTTGGTTTGGGTAATATCGCAGGGGTCGCAGTGGCGATCTCGATTGGTGGTCCTGGCGCGACGTTTTGGATGATCATGCTCGGGTTGTTCGGCATGGCGACCAAGTTTGCTGAGTGTACGCTTGGGGTCAAATACCGCCATATCAATCCCGACGGCAGTGTATCGGGTGGCCCGATGTATTACTTAAAAGCTGGGCTGGCCGAGCGTGGTTTTCCGCAGTTCGGCAAGTTTTTGGGTGCGGCGGCGGCCTTGATTTTGGCATTTGCAGCATTCGGCATTGGTAATCTATTTCAGGTGAACCAAGCCACTTCGCAACTGATGAATCAATTCCAGATTACCGATGGGGCGTATCTGTTCGGCATCGGTTTTGGGGTGGCCTGCGGCTTGGTGATCGTCGGTGGGATTAAGAGCATTGCGCGGGTGACCAGTGTGTTGGTGCCATTTATGGTGGTGCTGTATCTGTTGGCTGGCGTGATTATTTTGGGTCTAAATCTGGACAAATTACCAAGCGCATTTGGCGCGATTCTCAGTGGTGCATTTACCCCAGAGGCAGGTTTTGGGGGCTTTATTGGTGCTTTGATGCAAGGGTTGAAGCGTGGCGCATTTTCCAATGAAGCAGGCTTTGGTTCGGCACCGATTGCGCATGCGGCAGTCAAGACCAACGAACCGAGTACCGAAGGCTTAGTCGCCTTGTTAGAGCCGTTTATTGATACCGTGGTGATTTGTACCATGACGGCGTTGGTGATTATTGTTACGGGTGCTTACTTAGAGCAGGGTACTGCTGGTGCGGTGATGACCTCGAATGCGTTTAATTCGGTGTTACCGGGTTTTGATGTGGTGCTGACGATTTCGATTGTGTTGTTTGCATTTTCGACCATGTTATCGTGGTCGTACTATGGCTTGAAGGGCTGGACGTATTTGTTTGGTGAAAAAACTGCTTTGCTATACAAGCTGGTGTTTTGTGCAGTCAGTGTGATTGCCGCCGCGATGAGTCTGGATGCGGTGATTGATCTATCGGATGCGCTGGTGTTTATTTTGGCATTCTTTAACGTGTTGGGTTTGTATTTCTTACTGCCGATTGTGCGCCAAGAAATCAATGGTTTTTTACACAAGCTAAAAACGGGTGAAATCAAGCCGAACGATTGATTTTTATTAAATTAAATTCTGACAAGCCGCTCATGGATAACATGGGCGGTTTTTTAATGGGTGTATTGAGCCGTACTTTTAATGCGTGATAACACGGGTGCTGATCATCGCTTAGACAAAAAAGATTAATTCATTTGAATCCATTTGGCCAATGGCTGCGTATATCCCTGCGATGGTATGAAAAACAGCATGCCATTGATGCACCACAGTTTGGATACGCACACTGTCCCCATGACAAAATGGAGCAACTCCCATGAACCGTCTTACTACACTCTCTGCCGCATTGCTTGTGGCCATGACTGGTCTACAAGTCAATGCGTCTAGCCATCGCGAAGCACCTGCGATCACCAAAAGCCCAAAGGTCGATGCGACTGATTTCTACATGTTCAAAAGCTATGAATCAGGCCGTGCGGGTTACGTCACCCTGATTGCCAACTACCAGCCGTTACAAGATGCGTACGGCGGACCGAACTATTTTTCGATGGATCCAAACGCCCTGTATGAGATTCATGTCGATAACAACGGTGATGCCAAAGAAGACCTGACGTTTCAGTTTAAATTTGCCCAAAAACTCAACGACCTGCAAGTCAATGTCGGCGGCCAAATGGTCTCCGTGCCATTGTCCAATATCGGTGGAATTAATAACAGCAGCAATAGTGCGCAAACGCAAAATACCAGCGAAAGCTACAGTGTGACCATGGTTAAAGGCGACCGCCGTGCGGGGACACGCAGCAACTTAGGGACATTTGCCAAGCCGTTCGACAACGTCGGTATGAAGTCGATTCCAAACTATAATGCTTATGCCAATAGCTTTGTCAAATCGATTAACTTCCCAAATTGTGGCACGGGTAAAGTGTTTGTCGGTCAGCGCCAAGATTCCTTTGCAGTCAATTTGGGCGAGATTTTTGACTTGGTCAATATCCAAGCCCCTGCGACGGCGTTTGATGCGAATGCCGAAGACAAAGGGTTAAACACGCTGGGTGATAAAAACGTCACCACCATTGCGATGGAAGTGCCAGTCGCCTGCTTAACCGCAGGTAATGATCCTGTGATTGGTGCTTGGACCACTGCCAGCCTGCGTCAAGGCCGTCTGCTTAATCCGACCCCAGCCAGTAATATCAGTACCGCCAGCAAAGAAGGTGGTGCATGGACACAGGTATCACGTCTCGGCATGCCACTGGTCAACGAAGTGGTGATTGGCCTTAAAGACAAAGACAAGTTCAACGCCAGCAAACCACAAAATGATGGGCAGTTTGCCACGTATGTGACCAACCCAACCTTGCCTGCATTGCTGGAGATTTTGTTTGGTAATCTTGGGGTCAAAGCACCAACCAACTTCCCTCGTGGCGACTTAGTGGGTACATTTTTAACGGGGATTAAAGGCTTAAACCAACCAGCTCGTGCAACGCCTTCGGAAATGCTGCGCTTGAATACTGCGATTGCAGCGACTGCAAAAGCTGATCAAAACCGCATGGGTGTCTTGGCAGGTGACTTTGCTGGCTTCCCAAACGGTCGTCGCCCTGGTGATGATGTGGTCGATGCAGCACTGCGCGTATCGATGGGTTTGTTGTGTCATGTGGATGCGATTGGCCCAATTGCTGATCTAAATGGCGACCTCGGCTGTAAAGCGGCTGATGCCAAAGCAGGTACGATTTCGTTTACTGATGGTGCGCTGCAAAGTCCAACACAGTTCGGTGACCGCTTCCCATACCTGAACACCCCAATCGGTGGTTCACCCAATGCTGCGCGTCGCTAATTGAGCAGATCAGGAGATCGAATCATGCGCTATTTTATGCTTATCACAACAGTGGTCACACTCGGGGGGTTAACCGGCTGTTTTAATGGATCCTCTGACTCACAAGGCCGCGCACAACCTGCCCAACCGGACAGTTTTGTGGTCGAAGTACAACGTCAGGTGAGTGTGCCAGTCGCTGCGGCTGAAACGCTTGAAGCCATTCAAGTGTCTCAGTTGGTAGAAACTGCACCAGAGGCCGACGAGCCGATTGCAGTGATGTTCTAAAACACGCATCGCTCATGCATACTGTCCGACTGCGTTAGTGTGCATGAGCCAATAATTACCAAACACCATGATTGGATCGTTGTATGAACGGATTGCTTCAGGCGGGTTCGGCGGTACGCCATGTGTTGGGTTGTTGCCTGTTAAGTTTGGCGTGTTGTACCGTGATTCATGCTGCGCCGTATCGCCCCAGTCATCCAAATCAAGTTTTGGAACAGTTACCACGTGGCTTTCCCGTACCACAAGCGGTCGATCAGCCGACATCAGCCGATTTGAACGCCAATATTCAACACATTCAAAAATTGTTAGAGTATGCCTATTTACAAGGTGATCCTCGCGCTTTGGGTCAGGCCAGCGCCTTATTACAACAGCAAACAACGGGTATGAATGATGCCAGTTTGTTGATGCTACGCGCTCAAGCTGCCCAAGCCAATCATCAGTTCACTGAAGCCAGTAGTCTATTGCGCATGATCCATCGAATCACGCCCAATAACGCCGACGCTTACCTACAGTTGGCCTCGATTGAATTGGTCGGGGGTCAATTCGCTCTAGCGCGGCAGTACTGTGAGCAGATTCGTGGACTCGATATGCTGGCGATTCGACTGATTTGTCTGGCACAAGTGGATGCGATGACAGGCCAACTGGCCAGCACAGCGGCTAAGCTCAACACCTTTGAGCCGATGCTGAATAGCTTGAGTGAGTCGCAGCAACTGTGGGTATTGTTGATTCAGGCTGATATTGCCTTACGATTAAATGATGCGGTGTTGAATACGCAAGTGTTTAGCCGTTTGCCGATAGATAATATTCCCGCTTTGATGGCACGCGCCGACTGGCTACTCGCCCATCAGCAGTGGCAGCAAGTACATGATTTATTAAAAGACCATGTCGAGCATGATGGCTTGTTGATTCGTCTGGTGACCAGTAAGCGTCGCTTGAACCGAGCAGATGCAGCACAATACCAACGCTTACTCACTGAGCGGATCGTTCAGTGGCGGCAACGCGATGATCAAGCGCATTATCGTGAGCAAGCGGGTTACGCGCTATTGGCCGAATCGGCGAGTCAGTCGTTGGCTTTAGCACAAAAAAACTGGCTGCATCAGCGTGAAACTGCGGATGTTGTGGTGTACGCCAGTGCCGCCTTACGCAGTCAGAGCAAGGCCGACCTTAATATTTTACTCGATTGGATCAAAACAACCGGTTTTGAATATCCGATTGTGACGCAACGCTTAACGGCTGGCTTGGAGCGTGCGCAATGATGATGACCCAAAATAAACTGATCGCGTGGCTGCTGGGCAGTTTACTGTTGTGTTGTGGTTCATTGGCCGCTGCACACCAGTCCAGCACGGCGTATCTCAGTATTACTGCCCCGCCCGATAGCGAGTCATTGGCGTTACAGTATCGTCTGGCCGTGCGTGATTTGGCGTTACTGTTGCCACTTGATCAAAATCAAGATCAACAGATCACATGGCAGGAATTATCCAGCCAACAAACGGCGTTGGATCAGCTGCTGCAAGATCAGTTGCGCTTTTCGGCAGCGGGCGCGGCCTGTGCGATACAGCCGAGTGAGCCACTACTGATAGAGCACGTGGCGGGTCAGACCTATGTGGTTCAGCCACTCCAGACCGCTTGTGGCACTCTGGATCAGCTCGACTATCGCCTGCTGAAAAATATAGACAGTAACCATCGCTTATTGATCAGCACCACGCGACCGACTGGCCAAACGCAGAATCTACTGGTTGCCCCCGCGCAAATCGAATTGTCGATGGCTAAGCACTCAATCGTGCAGACGATACAACAGTTTGTGCTGGAGGGTACGCATCATTTATTGATCGGTGCGGATCATCTGCTGTTTCTATTTTGTATTCTACTGCCCGCAGTCTATCAACCCCGTCGTGATCGAAGCGCGGTGTTACTGCCTGTTGAAAAGCCTATTGTCGCCTTAACACAGGTGATTTGGGTGGCCACGGCATTCACGGTGGCGCACTCGATCACCTTGACGCTCGCGACCCTGCAATGGGTGCAATTGCCTGCCCAATGGGTCGAATCAGTGATTGCAGGCTCGATTGTGGTCGCCGCGTTGATGAATGTATTCGGTACGCAGCGCCGCCAAGTCGCACTGGCATTCGGCTTTGGTTTGGTACATGGCTTTGGTTTTGCCAATGTGCTGTCGGATTTGCCGCTACAACCGCTAGAGCGATTTACCGCACTGCTGTCGTTTAATCTGGGTATTGAGCTGGGTCAGTTGATTGTTATTTTGATTTTTATGCCATTTGCGCTGCTGCTACGTCGCAGTGGTTTTTATCGTTGGGGAGTCTTTACTACTGGCTCGCTGTTGGCCGCTGTGATCGCTGTGTTGTGGATGCTACAGCGGATATTTGAGTGGAATTTGATTGCAGGTTAGTTGATGCAATCGTGTAAGCTAACGGCTGATTTTAGGTTAATTTATGGCATAAAATGCGCTTCATTCATACGTCTGACTGGCATCTCGGCCAACGCTTTTATCATCACAGCCGTGAGGTCGAACACGCACAGTTCTTGGCGTGGTTGCAGCAACAGCTTGCCATTCATCAGCCTGATGCGCTGTTGATTGCCGGTGATATTTTTGACACGGTCAATCCACCGATCAGTGCGCAGCGCCAACTGTACGAGTTTCTTGCCCACTGTTATCGGGATTATCCGGCTTTACAGATCATCATGATCGCGGGTAATCATGATTCAGGCAGTCGCATTGAATTGCCTGCGCCATTACTCGCTGCGATGAATGTCCAAGTGATTGGGCGAGTACAGTGGCAGGCCGAGCAGCCTGATTTTAGTCAGCTGATTGTGCCGATTCAGCATATAGATGATTCTGGCGAACGTCAGGTATTGGGCTGGTGTGTGGCGTTGCCGTATTTACGCGCCGCCGAAGTGACCGCCAACGGCCTCAGTCCCGATGTGAACGCCGCGATTGCCGAGCTACATGCCCAAGTCTTGGCACAAGTTGCCGCGCAAAAAACACCTGATCAAGCGGTGGTGCTGATGTCACACGCGCATCTGTCCGGTGGTGAAATGTCTGATTCGGTACGTAACGTGGTGATCGGTACACTAGAGGCACAGTCGGTCAGTTTGTACCCTGAGTGGGTTGATTATGTCGCGCTGGGGCATTTGCATAAACCGCAAAAAATCGCTAGCCAAGAACGCGTGCGCTATAGCGGATCACCGATTCCGTTGTCATTTAGTGAGCGTAACTATCCACATCAAGTGCTATTGGTCGAGATTCAGCCCAGTCAAGCGTTACAGGTCACGCCGCTACTGATTCCGCGTGCCGTGCCGATGCTGCAATTTAAAGACAGTTTGCCGAATTTAATTCAACAGCTTCAGCACTACGCTTGGCCAGCACAGGATTTGGCGTTTACCGAGCAAGCATGGCTGGAGATTTGTGTGCAGTTGCACGGCGAGCCGCCACCGGTTAATCTGCGGCAGATTTTGGATAAATACTTACCCGAACATAAAGCTCGTCTACTGCGGCTGCGCTGTGAGCAACATCCTGATTTTAAGCGTGAGGCCGATGATATTGGATCTAATCCGCTAGACTTGCAGGAATTACCTGAACCGAAGCAATTGTTTGAGCAGATTTGGCAGCAGCAATATGGTCAGCCAAATGAGCAGGTTTTGGCGGATTTTGAATTGTTATTGCAAGAGCAGCAAGCGCAGGCTGAAACCGATGCAGAGGTTACGACAACAGGAACACTATGAAAATTTTACGTTTAGAAGTTTGTAATCTTGCCTCACTGGCGGCGAGTCCTGCCCAGCCGCATGTGATCGATTTTACCGTCAGTCCACTCAAAGACGCAGGTCTACTGGCAATCACCGGTGCGACAGGTGCAGGTAAAAGTACCTTGCTGGACGCAATGTGTTTGGCCTTGTTTAATGAAGTACCGCGCTTGCGCACTGCACATTTGGGGCAGGAGGGGCGCTTAACCGATGCCAAAGATCAGCTCAGTTTTGGGGATAAGCGTACTGTGCTGAGTCGTGGTGCCGTGGAGGGGTTTGCGCGGGTTGAGTTTCAGGGGTTAGACGGTGGCCGCTATCGTGCCGAATGGCGGGTCAAACGCGCATATCTGAAAGCCGATGGCGCATTACAGGCGGTCGAGCGTAGCTTGCGCGATCTGGATCATAACGTGGTACTGGCCAGTAAAACCAAAGAGTGCGCTGAACGCATTGAACAATTGATCGGCATGAATTTTGATCAATTTACCCGTGCGGTGTTGTTGGCGCAGTCGGAATTTAGCACTTTTTTAAAAGCCAACGATGGCGAGCGCGCGGCGTTATTAGAATGCTTAACTGACAGTGGTATTTATACTGAGCTGGGCAAACTGGCCTTTTTAAAAGCCAAAACTGCCCGTGAAGCCAAGCAGCAGTTAGAGGCGCAACATGGGTTGGTCACGCCACTCGACCGCAACGCTCGCCAGCAACTCGATCAGCAGTTAGTGGTTCAGGAGCAAGCCTGTCACAGCCTGGCGCAACAGTTGCAACAGTTGCGTGAGCAGCAGGCGTGGTATCAACGCAGCAGCGAACTGACCCAGCAGTGCGATCAGGCACAGGTCACACACCATGCCGCCCAAGCTGCTTGGCACAATAGTCATGAGCAGCGACAGCAGGTTAGCCAGCGCCAACTGCTGGCTGAGGTGCGTGGCGATTACCTACGCGCCAAAACGCTACAGACCGAGATTGCCAGCCTCAATCAAAATGTGACTGAGCGCCAGCAACAGGTGGCACAGGCCGAGCAAGCGCTACAGCAGGTAAATCATGCACTGCAACAGGCCAATCAGGCATGGCAAGACTGGCAGCAGCAGTTTGCTGAGCTAAAGCCGACATTGGCACAAGCCGAGTGTGATAGCGGGCAATTACAGCATGAACAGCACGAACAAAAAAATCAGCAACAGCAGCATGCAAAGACCGCGCTGGCGCTCAATCAGCAGCAAATGGCACAACAGCAGTTACAGCAAGCCCTTGAGCAGCAACAACAAACCCAGCAGCAGCTAGAGGACTTGCTGATCCAATCACACGCGTGGCAAGCATGTGATCAACAGCCCTTAGCTGCCTTGCTGAACCATCTCCACACCGCCGCCGCCCAGCAGCACCGCCGCCAACAGGCACAGCAGCAGTATGACGCTGAGCAGCCCGCGTTACAGGCATTGCAACAGCAGTCTGAGCAAGCGCAGCAGGTGTTACAGCAGCATCGGACTAGCCATGGCGATGATGTCGAGTTACAACAACAGTTGTTTGGGTTACATGCCACAAAAGCTAGCCAGCACAGTCAGTTGAGCCAGCTCAAAGACTATCAGCAATACGCTCAGCAACAACAGCAGGTTGAACAACAGCAACTAGAGCAACAGACCGATATTCAGCAACGCCAGCAGCAGATTGAACAGCTACACAGCAGCTGTCAGCAGACTGAGCGACGTGCCGCGCACGTTCATATTGAATACAATACCCTGAGTAAACAACTGCAACGCCAGCGCATGATTCAGCAGCATTCGGTGACGGAGTTACGCGCAGGCTTACAACCTAAGCAGCCGTGTCCCGTCTGTGGCAGTACCGCGCATCCGTATGCAGGAGATTTGGTCGATTCGGCGCAGCTCAGTCTGGCTGAACAACTGCTACAAGACAGCGAGCAGCAGTTACAGGTTGTGGCGCAACAGCGTGAGCAACAGCAAGCGGCCTTGATACAGCAGCAGGCTGAGCTACACCACGCCGTCCAGCAATTGACCCAGCGACAACAGGTGCAGCAGCAGTTGACCCAGCAGATACTGGCGCACAGCCAAGCGATGCTGCCATTACAACAGCAGCTTGCCACCCAATACTCAACCGATCAATTGTCGAGAGTTGACGGCATACTGGCACAACAGGCACAGGCGATCACCCAGTGTGAACAGCAGATTCAGCAGGTTATGGCGCAGCAGACCGAGCGTGAGCATAATCGCAGCCACGCCGAGCAGAGTAAGCAGGCGTTTGAGCAGGCTAAGAGCGCCGTCACAGCGATTCAACAGCAGATCCAGCACGCGACTCAGGCGGCCGCGTGGGCAGCCCAGCAGTTTTTACCGCAGCTTGCGCTTGGCCTGCAAGCCGAGTGGCAGCAAGCCATTGTGCAATGCTCTAAGCAGCCGGCGTGCTTGGCGGATTTGGTCAAGCAATGGCAAGCCTGTTTACAGGATCGCCGCCTGCAACTGAATACACGCCAGCAATGCAGCGAGCAACTTGAAAAACTTCGGCAGCAACTGGATAGCGTGCAAATGGCGCTGCACAACCAGCAACAACACGTGGGCGAGCAGCAACAGCAGCTTCAGCAACGACAAGCCAATATCGACCAACTCAAGGCCAGTATCCAGCAGATCTTGCCGCAGGATGTACCCAGCGTCACCGTATGGCAGGCCAAGCTAGAGCAGCAATCCACTGCGACGTATGAACAACAGCAGCGTTGTCAGCAGCAACAACAACACGCCAGCCAAGCACAACAGGCCGCGCAGCGCAGCCTAGTATTACAACAACACAGCTTAGCGCATCAACAACGTGAGCGCGATGACTGCAAAGCACGGGTTTTGGCTGTATTGCAACAACAGCCAGATCTGAGCCGTGAGCAGCTAGAGCCACTGATGGCGATCAGCGACACGCAGCTACAGCAGATGCAGCAGCACCTGCAACAGCAGCAACGCGCCCTTGATCAAGCCGAAGTCCAGCTCAGTCAGCTCCAGCAGCAGATCAGTATTCATCAGGGGCAACATCCCACCACGCCACAGGCTGAGATTCTGACTGCACTCACTCAGCAACAGGCGAGCCTGAATGCCGCCCAAGAGCAACGCGCCGAAACAGTTGCCGCTTTGCGTGAGGATAGCCAACGCCGCCAACGTTATCAGGCACTCGCCACACAAATCGAACAGGCCGAAACAGAGCATCAACGCTGGGC
>JBBKWW010000029.1:0-9993 GCA_037969155.1 Moraxellaceae bacterium | reverse complement strand
AAATCAATCACGGCGGCATCATTTTTATAGAAGGTACTGTCTGCAATTAGTCCAGTTCGTGTGGTCACCAGTGGCACTAGCTCGCCGCTAGAATTGGTTTGTTGCACCCCTTCACGCACATGAATCGCCACCCCACTTGAGCCAGCAGGGACATTATTTTTACTAAAATAACTACCGCCGATATTGAAGTTAGGCCGCTCAAAAGACAGTGCTGCACCATTGGTTGCAAAATTATCCTGCATATCGACGATGGTCAGCGTCACATTTGATTGTGGTGTGGTGCTATATACTGCGCCGCCAAGTTGATCAGCACGACCGCCTTTGACCCGTAGTGTGCTGAGTAAGAGACTTTCGTTATTGCTGATGATGCCGCCGTTGGTTTCGCAAAAAGCCACGCTCGGATCAGTCACAGCGCAGCCTTCGAGATTCACCTGCTGAATGATTACGGACTGTACGGAAGACGCTTCTAAGCTGTCATCATCGATATCAAATAAGCGATGCCTGCCAACCGCACGAATCACGGGATTATTGACGCCTAGACCATCTCTGCGGCTACTGCCAAAACCATCACTGCTCAAATTATCACTGCGTAGAGTCAGTGAGCGTCTGATCTTTATTTCACTGTCTAACAGGTAGGTTTTACCGAACGGCAAATCAATGATCGCAGAATAGAACACATCTGAAACAGCATCCTTACCACCACAGCCACCATAGCCTGCCGTGCTATTTAGGAGGTCTTTATAAATCTCTTTACTTGGGTCATTCGGATCACGAATAGTCTCGCCATTGATTAACTGAATCGCCTCACGCAGCGAACAAGCATTTGGATTCGTGCCGTCTTCGTCAGCAGTCGTAGTTACAATGATATTAGCACTGTAGGCATGACTTGCCATACAAAGCAGACTCAGGCTGATTGTACGCTTGAGCATAAACGCGAACTCCTAAAGCGGGCGTTATTGTTTTAGGTTAGCCAAAACGGTGTGGCTAACCGCGCCGCACACTCCATGGCAGGCGCTTACTGTCGCATACCTCAACCAGCCAGACAAGCAATTTTCAGTGACTAGCCGACTGACTGTCGATCAAATGCAGGACTTGACGAATCATCGACGCAGAGGGCTTACGCCGCTGCCCATGAAAAAAACTCTCTAGCTGACCGAGTATTTTTAGGATTAAGCCGGCTTGATGTGGGCCATGCTGCAAAATATGTTCGATGATTTGGGGCTCAAAATGCCAACCGCGCCGCTTAAGTGCAGCGGCAAGTAGTGCCTCTCGATCCTCAAAACGATCACCATTGGGCAACTGAAAGCATGCAGCCTGTGACAGGCGTGACATTAAATCTGGCAACTCCAACTGTAATGCCTGTGGTGGCAAACGTGAGGCAAAAATGAGCTGACCTGCCCCAGCACTACTGCGATTGATCAAATGAAAAATTGCTTCCTGCCAATGTGCGACGCCACGAATGGCCTCAAGGTCATCCAACGCGACCAAATCAAAGCCTTCCAAAGCGGCCAACGCCTCTGTCGGCGCGTCGAGCAACTCGATCAAAGAGACTTGAATCGCGCTGCGCTGCATGTCTTGGTAAGACTCACAAATCGCTGACAGTAGATGTGACTTACCACTATCAGCCTCACCATATAAGTAAACACGCTGTAACAAACTGGCATGTAACTGCCGAACTGCATCAATAACCGCCACCCAACCCGGCCCGGCAAAATCGGCAATCTGTGCATCTGGCCGTGAATCAATCGACAGGCTTAACTGACGCATCATGCTCAAGATTCCTCTGCTGGCTTGGGGGGTGGCGTTGGCGCATCAGGTCGTGGCACATCAGGATCTAAGGATACAGATACCGACCCTTGCGTATCTGGCAGCCACTCATGCCTAGCGGACACATCCCTATACAATGCACTGGCCGCATAACTACGATAGACATGCCGACGCAGCACCACCAATACTGCGGCCACCGGCAAGGCCAATAACATGCCCACAAATCCGAATAACTGGGCGCCCGCCATAATCGAAAAAATCACCGCAACCGGCGACAAACCGATTTTATTGCCCAGCAAAAATGGTTGTAAGATATACCCTTCAACCACTTGTCCAATCATAAACACCAGCCCCACCAAGCCCAAACTAAACCAATTCAGGCCGTACTGTAACAAACTGGCCACGACAGCAGCCGTTAAACCCACGGCAAAACCCAAATACGGAATAATACTGGCCAAACCAGCAATCAGCCCAATAATCAATCCAACCTGAATACCGACCAACTGTAGACCCACGGCGTAGACCATACCCAACAGCAGCATCACGACCAGCTGGCCTTTGACAAAGGCCCCCAGCACTTGATCACATTCCGTCGTGATGGCCACCACCTTAGGCTCAAAGCGGCGTGGAATCAGTAATTGCAGCCGCTGCAACATGCCACGCCAGTCTAGCAAAAAATAAAAAGTGACGATTGGGACTAAAATCGTCAGCACCATCACATTGATCGCACTTAAACCCGAGCGGGCAATATTCCCCAAAGCCGACTGTAGACTCGATGCATTATAGTGTGTTTGTAAATACAACAAGACCTCATCGGACACATGCTGCGGGTCAATCGGTGCAATTTTCATACTCAAGCGCTGCTCAAGCCAGATCCGCATCGGTCCATTGAACCAACTCACCGCGTTCGGGATATTATCTTTGGCAAACATCAGCTGCTTCCAAAGCATCGGCACCAACCACCACGTAGCGGTAATAATCAGGCTGGTCATCAACAAAAACACCGCACCAATCGATAACCAGCGCGGCATTCGTCCCGCCCGCATCAGCTTTTCAACCAATGGGTTAAGCAGGTATGCCAAAATAAAAGCAGCCATAAATGGGGTCAGAATCGGCTGCAACAACCACACTATCCAGCCAAAAACAAGGATAAATACTAATATGATCAGACGACGAATCAAGGGGTCGTTCACGTTTTATGCTCCAAAAACGTGGAGATGATGATTAAAACGGCTTCAACATACGCATTTTCCTGCACGAATACCATAGTCGAATGGTTGATTCCGGTTATAATCTGCCGCCTAAGCGGAGACTTGATTTATGACGCAACCAACCCCTACCCCGAACGCATCGCTATCCTACAAAGACGCTGGTGTTGATATTGAAGCCGGTGATCTCTTGGTTGACCGCATCAAATCAGTCGCCAAACGCACCATGCGCCCTGAAGTGATGGGTGGCTTGGGTGGCTTCGGTGCGCTGTGCAAAATTCCAAAAGGCTATGAAGAGCCCGTATTGGTGTCTGGTACTGATGGCGTCGGCACCAAGCTTAGACTCGCACTGCAACTGAATCGGCACGACACGATTGGCATTGATTTGGTGGCCATGTGCGTGAATGATCTACTGGTCTGTGGCGCTGAGCCACTGTTTTTTCTGGACTATTATGCAACAGGGCACTTAAACATCGATGTCGCGGCCAACGTGGTCACTGGGATTGGTGAAGGCTGTCTACAGGCAGGCTGTGCGCTGGTCGGTGGTGAAACTGCCGAAATGCCAGGCATGTACGAAGGTGAAGATTACGATTTGGCCGGATTTTGTGTCGGCGTGGTTGAGCATCACAAGATTATTGATGGCAGTAAAGTACAAGCCGGAGATGTCCTGATTGGTGTGGCTTCTAGCGGCGCACACTCGAATGGCTACTCTTTAATTCGTAAAATCATTGAAGTACGTCAAACACCCCTCGATACACAAGTGGATGGTCAGACACTGGCCGACCTCGTCATGACGCCGACCAAAATCTATGTCAAACCGCTTCTAGAGCTGGCCAAAAAAATCGACTTACACGCGATGGCACATATCACTGGCGGTGGCTTACCCGGTAACTTACCGCGCGTTTTGCCGACAGGCACTCGCGCCCAAGTGAATACGGCATCATGGCAATGGCCTGCACTATTTACGTGGTTACAACGACAAGGCAATGTCGAAACCTACGAAATGTATCGCACCTTTAACTGCGGTGTGGGCATGGTATTGGTCGTGGCAGAGTCCGATGTACCCGCGGCCTTGGAGCATTTGGCAGCAGCGGGTGAGTCGGCATGGGTCATGGGCAAAATTGAGGCAGATGCACAATCAACGCCAGATGCTGATGACCAAATCCGCGTGGTGTTGGTTTGATTAGGATCGCAGTACTGGCCTCTGGGCATGGCACTAACCTGCAGGCGCTGATTGACGCGTGTCAGTCAGGACATATTCGGGGCAACATCGTTGGCGTGGTCTGTAATCGGCCAGATGCCTATGCGTTAGAGCGTGCTGAGCAGGCTGGTCTGCGGCGAGTCTTGGTTGATCATCGTGATTTTTCGGATCGAACCAGTTTTGAAAATGCACTGATTCAGACCTTACAAAGCTGGCAGGTTGACTTAATTGTGCTGGCAGGCTTTATGCGTGTGCTGACCGCTAATTTTGTCACTCGCTATAGCGGTCAAATCATCAACATTCACCCGTCGCTACTGCCGGCCTATAAAGGCCTGCGTACCCATCAGCGTGTGCTTGATAGTGGTGATCAGTTACACGGCTGCTCAGTGCATTTTGTCACGCCAGAGCTAGATTCTGGCGCAGTAATCGCGCAGGCCATTCATCCAATTTCGCCGCATGAGACCTTAGACAGTCTGCAACAGCGCATCCATACGCTAGAGCACGAAGTTTATCCACGTATTATTGGCTGGATTGCGGCGGGACGAGTGGCGTTTTTGGGTGGTCAAGTCTATCTCGATGGTGCAATCATGAAGCATCCGATTCGATTTTGGCAACATGGATAGCACACCACGTCACACAATACTCCCAAAAATGAGCAGTTGATCTGCTCATTTTTTTTGGCTAATCCCGTACCATGGGCACATCAGTTTGTCTTATACAACTGACTCGAATTTTCTGGGCTGAATTGAATTAAACGGAGTGTATCTATGCTACTTCACTTGCTTGCAATTATTGCAGGTTTGGCTGTATTGGTTTGGAGTGCCGATAAATTTGTCGATGGTGCATCTGGACTCGCGCATCATCTCGGCGTACCGACGTTACTGATCGGGATTCTCATTATTGGGTTTGGTACCTCTGCTCCTGAAATTGTGGTGTCGATTATCTCAGCGTCACAAGGTAATCCAGGCTTGGCCTTGGGCAACGCCTACGGCTCCAATATCGCCAACATTGCCTTGGTGCTAGGGGTTACTGCGCTGATCAGTCCGATCATGATTCATTCACAGGTGGTGCGTAAAGAACTACCCGTCTTGTTGGCGGTGACTGCGGTTGCTGTACTACTGCTGCTCAATCTCCAAATCGGGATGTTTGAAGGGGTTATCCTGCTGGGTATTCTAGCGATTTTGGTCGGTTTTAGCATTTGGCAGGCCAAATCAGGCAAGGACGACAGTATTGTCGCTGATGTCGAGCAAGATCTGGCCGACAACGTCATGACCCGCAAACAAGCCACACTTTGGGTCGTGGTGGGTTTATTACTACTGATTGTCAGCTCACGCTTATTAGTGTGGGGCGCAGTCGGCGTTGCTCAGTCGTTTGGGGTCAGTGATTTAATCATTGGACTGACGATTGTGGCGATTGGGACCTCTCTGCCTGAACTGGTATCGTCGATTGCGGCGGCGCGTAAAGGTGAGCACGATATGATTCTGGGCAATATCATCGGCTCGAATTTATTTAACACACTGGCTGTGGTCGGTCTTGCAGCGGTGATTCATCCGCTCAGTGTGGCGGCCGATGTGTTGATGCGTGATATTCCAGTGATGGTCGGCTTAACCTTACTGCTGTTTGTCATGTGCTGGCGCTTTAAATCCAATCAAGACGGCAAGCAAATTAGCCGTGCTGAGGGGGGTGGCTTACTGTTGATTTATGCGGGCTATCTGCTCTGGTTGATACAGTCAGCGATTTTGGCCAACTAACCCAGCGACGCTGCTATAACCTATACCTCGCACATCGCGAGGTATTTTTTTGCAATTAAAACCCCTGCGGCGGCTGACGTTTCTGACGCGAGTCACGTGTCAACAGCCCCTAGTGGATACCAAAGAAAACAATTATTGATCTGCCCTTTTTTCAGGTAATCACCTAGCATGCGCACAGCGGTTTGCATCGGGCAACTGACCAGATTTTCGACTGGGTTTAATGGGGTATATTCTATGTTGCTTTACTTGCTTGCCATTGTGGTGGGCCTGGCAGTGCTGGTCTGGAGTGCTGATAAATTTGTCGATGGTGCTGCTACGCTTGCCAAGCATCTGGGCGTATCCGCTTTACTGATCGGTATTATTATCGTGGGTTTCGGTACGTCTGCACCAGAGATTACCGTATCGATTATTTCTGCGCTAGAGGATCGTCCAGAACTGGCACTAGGCAACGCCTACGGTTCCAACATTGTCAATATCGCGCTGATTTTGGGTGTCACCGCCTTGATGGGTACGATTGCGGTACAGTCTGATGTGTTGCGCCGTGAACTGCCGATTTTGCTGGCGGCCACTGGGTTTGGGGTGGTTTTACTACTCGATGGTGCGCTCAATCGCTTGGATGGTATCTTGCTGTTTGCAGTACTGTTTGTATATATGGGCTATAGTATCTGGCGCGCGCGACAAGGTAAGCCCGACCATCTGACCGAAGAGGTCGAACAGGAGATGGTCGAGCATAACATGACCAAAGCACAGTCGATTTTTTGGATTATGTTGGGTTTGGTGCTGTTGATCGCAAGCTCACGCGCGTTGGTCTGGGGTGCCGTCGGCGTTGCCGAAGCATTTGGGGTCAGTGAGTTGATTATCGGTTTGACTGTGGTGGCGATTGGCACGTCGCTGCCTGAGCTGGTCTCATCTATTGTGGCGGCGCGTAAAGGCGAGTACGACATGGTGCTCGGCAATATTATCGGTTCAAACTTCTTTAACATGCTGGCCGTGGTCGGTATCGCCGCGATCATTAAGCCGCTGGCTGTCGGACCAGATGTGCTACAGCGCGATGTACCCGTCATGGTCGGTATTACCGTGCTGCTGTTTGCAGTCTGTTGGCTATTTAAGTCAGTGAATCGAGCGGCTGGCGCTGGGTTTGTGGCGATTTATGCTGCCTACACGCTGTGGTTGATCAACAGCGCCATGGCTTAAGCCTTTAAATAACATCCTTGAGACAAAAAAATACCCCGCATCGTTGCGGGGTATTTTTTGATCTAAGACTTACAGCTTGCTGGTCAATTCTGGAACAGCAGCAAACAAATCTGCTTCCAAGAAATAATCTGCAACCGAAGCGATAGGCGCCTCTGGGTCTTTGTTGATGGCAACAATGACTTTAGAGTCTTTCATGCCGGCCAAATGCTGAATCGCGCCAGAAATACCGACCGCAATGTACAGCTCTGGCGCAACGATTTTACCAGTTTGACCGACTTGCAAGTCATTCGGTACAAAACCAGCATCGACTGCCGCGCGTGATGCACCCATGGCTGCACCCAGCTTATCAACCAATGGCACAAGAACTTTATCAAAGTTTTCGCCGTTGGCCATACCACGACCACCTGATACCACAATCTTGGCAGCAGTCAGTTCTGGACGATCAGACTTGGCCAGCGCTTCGCCGACAAAGCTTGATTTACCAGCATCTTGTGCATCGCTGACCGCTTCAATTGCGGCAGAGCCACCTTCAGCAGCAACCGCATCAAAACCAGTACCACGTACGGTGATGACTTTAATCGCTTCAACTGACTGAACCGTCGCAATCGCGTTACCCGCGTAGATTGGACGCTCAAAGGTGTCTGCACTAACGACTTTGGTGATTTCAGAAATCATGCCCACGTCAAGCAATGCAGCCACACGTGGCAGGAAGTTTTTGCCGTTGGTTGTACCAGCAGCCAAGATATGGCTGTAGGCTTTGCCCAAATCGGTCACTAACAAGCTGACATTTTCAGCCAGTTGGTGGGCATAGGCAGCATTGTCAGCAAGCAAAACTTTGCTAACACCTGCAATTTTTGCAGCAGCATCAGCCGCTGCTTGGCAGCCTTCGCCTGCAACCAACACATGAATGTCACCGCCGATTGCTTGTGCAGCAGCCACTACATTTAGTGTGACTGGCTTTAAGCTGACGTTGTCGTGTTCGGCGTATACCAGAATACCCATGATCAGATTCCTTGTACCGAAAAATTAGATGACTTTAGCTTCGTTTTTGAGCTTTTCAACCAGCTCATCAACTGACTTAACCTTGATACCTGCTTTACGTTCAGCAGGTGGCTCAACCTTCAAGGTTTTTACCTTGGCAGTCGTGTCCACACCATAGTCAGCTGGCGTTTTGGTATCCAAAGGCTTTTTACGAGCCTTCATGATATTCGGCAATGCTGCATAACGTGGCTCATTCAGACGTAAGTCTGTGGTCACGATAGCTGGCAGTGGCAATGCAACAGTCTGTGCGCCGCCATCAATTTCGCGCTCAACCGTCATCACGCCATTTTCGACGCCGACTTTAGAGGCAAAAGTGCCCTGACCAACACCCATCAACGCCGCCAGCATCTGGCCGGTTTGGTTGTTGTCGTCATCAATCGCTTGCTTACCCAGCAAGACGATTTGAGGTTGTTCCTCATCAGCAATCGCCTTCAGGATTTTGGCAACAGCCAATGAGCTCACTGCATCATCGGTTTGTACCAAAATGCCACGATCAGCACCCAGTGCCATCGCAGAACGAATTTGTTCTTGTGCGGCGGTCGGGCCAATTGACACAACAACGATTTCAGTCACGACGCCTTTTTCTTTTAGGCGCACAGCTTCTTCTACCGCGATTTCACAGAATGGATTGATCGACATTTTGACATTGGTCAGATCAACACCAGTTTTATCCGCCTTGACGCGGACTTTGACGTTGTAATCGACAACGCGCTTGACAGCAACAAGAGCCTTCATGGAATCCTCGGCTTCATCTATGGAAAAAAATTACAGTGACACCCAAAGGCACACTAATTCGAATGGCGTATTATCTTGCTATCGCAATCGTGCAAGGTCAAGCCAGAATTGGCTTTTAGCAGCCAATCTGTCACAAATCTGGGTAATTTTACAACGATTGGGTCTGCAATCTGCACATTACTGTAGTACAACCAATCGACTTCACCGTGTCAATGACTAGAATACCGGTGATTCTTGGCACTTATGACATCCGACACCGATTAAAGTTGACAATGGATATTGTCTATAGCACTCTGAAACACAGTAAGCTGCCGAAGGAATCCGCGATGAACACCTCTATGTCCCCACAGATTGTAGTCCGGCATCAGCAGTTTAGTTTTTCTGATCTATCCTTGTACTACTTTAAAGACAACCCATTACTCTCTCATTTGCTCACTGCTCTGTCGCTGACCTTTCCACACGGCGAGCGGTTTTTTGTGCATTCGGTACGCAATGTACGTGGACAGGTGACTGACTCACAACTACAACAGGATATTTCTGGATTCATTGGCCAAGAGGCATTACACAGCCATGCACATGAAAATTTTAATGATTTTGCCAAATCTCAAGGCTTAGATGTGCAGCCAATCATTGATTTTGAGCATGACAAAATAGAACAGCTTAAGAGTCGCTTAAGTCCAAAACAACAGCTCGCGATCACCTGTGGGTTAGAACATTTTACAGCCATTATCGCGCGTTATGTGCTGGAGAACCCCGACTTTCGTCATGGTTTGCAGCCACAAGCAGCACGACTGTGGCTGTGGCATGCCCTAGAGGAAACGGAGCTTGACATCCTCCCCGAGCTAAAGCACGGAGATTCCTACAGCTAGACGGCAATGTCCTGCCGCGAAACAGATACTGTCATTCTCTCTTGCGCAGCAGTGCTGCTCATTATTCCAGTGTAAATCTACCTTTCGGACTACATTAAATGCGCGATGTACAATGGGAAAATCGTTTTCTTGCTGTTGTGTCAGCGTGCTCGCTAAGGGTAATACACAACAAACCAATACTAGCAATTCTAACACCCCATGACAATGAGCAATATATTGCGTAAAGA
>JBBKWW010000028.1:0-6037 GCA_037969155.1 Moraxellaceae bacterium | reverse complement strand
AACTGGCTACAGGGTGGTTATATTAAGGGTGGCCTGCCTAAAGATGGCTGGAGCAACGATCTGCAATATATCTCGCCGGGGAGTAATGGCCGTGCTTATGATCTGTATTCATTTGGGGGTGATGGTAAAGAAGGCGGTAGCGATTTAGACGAGGATTTATTTGCTAAATAGTCGGCTAAGTCGCTACAAAAGCCGCAGATTTGCGGCTTTTACTGTTGATACAAGCCTGAAAAATCACAAGCTCGGCAGATCAAACCAAATCAAATGCGTATCGGTATCCGCCTGAATTTCCGCAGGATCGGCCAGCGCAATCGCATCACCGTCGCTGAGCACCTGATCATTGATTCGGACATGCCCGCTGATCACGTGGATATAGCTGATGGTTTTTTCGGGTTGCGCGGTCAGCGTTTGTCCCGTCTCTAGCCAAGCGCCGAGAATCCGCACATCCTGCCGAATCAACAGCGGTGACTCGGCCAGACTCGGTGACACTATCAGATGCCACTGGTTTGGCTTGGCTTGCGGGTCTAGCTCAATCTGCTGATAGGTTGGCTGGGCGTTTTTTACGTTTGGATGCAGCCAGATCTGGAGCAGGTGCACCGGTTGATCAGTTTGATTGATCTCACTGTGCTGCACACCTGAGCCGGCGCTCATCAGTTGCCATTCACCGGCGTTGATGTGCCCTTGATTGCCCATGCTGTCAGTGTGGCTCAGTTGACCAGACAACACATAGGTCAAAATCTCCATGTTGTCGTGGCCATGCTTGCCAAAGCCGCGCTGCGCGGCAATCCGATCTTCGTTGATGACCCGCAAGGCCGAAATCCCCATAAAACGCGGATCATGCCAACTGCCAAACGAAAAGCTGTGCTTGGTGTTGAGCCAACCCAAGTTGACGTGGCCACGATTGTCGCTTTTATGGATATAGTGACTGTTATGCTGATGGCTGTTCCGTTGATGGCTGTTCATGGCATTGCCCTCCGGTCGATTGCTGATACACCGAGATTAAGTGAGCTGCATGTACAGAAAAAGCCGTGTTTTGGCATGTCACTATTTAGTTTTTATTGATAATTTATCGATATGAAAGCGGATTGCTGCACGATACAATTCTGCTGTGCTGTTATTTTTGGGATGATGACTACCGATGCTGAAGCCACTGCTGATTCAAGCTGTACCAACCCATATTTTAACCGGATTTTTGGGCGCGGGTAAAACCACACTGCTGCGGCACTTACTCGCCCAAAAACCAGCCGATGAGGTGTGGGCCGTGCTGGTCAATGAGTTTGGTCAGATCGGTTTGGATGGGGTGTTGCTCGACTCGGCAGATCAAGGCATCGCGATTCGAGAGGTGGTGGGCGGCTGTTTATGCTGTACCAGTCAGTTGCCGATGCAGATTGGGTTGGCACGTTTATTAGGGCAGGCCAAGCCAGATCGATTGTTTATTGAGCCGACAGGGCTGGGACATCCGAAGCAGCTGATTGAGCAGCTGACGGAGTCACATTGGCAGCAAAGCCTACAGCTTCGTGCGGTGGTCACGTTGTTGGATGGCACGCGACTACAGGAGTCGCGTCTGCGTGAGCATGAGAGTTTTATGGCGCAATTGGTCGTGGCCGATGTGATTGTGCTGTCGCATCAGGCTGATATGCAGCCTGCTGACCATGCTGCGCTTGCTGCGTTATTGGCCACATTGCCTGCGCCACAGCGTCAGGTGATTGCGGCTGATCACGGCCAAATTGACTTGCATCAGATTGATTTGCCACGCCAAAGCAGCCGTGAGGTTCGCCGTTCGCTGCTGCACGCGGTGAGTGGGCAGCGTCTGGCAGCTATACCCAATACCATCGCGTCTAGTGAGGCCGAATTGAGCTTGCCCTATCACTATGTGGAGCTGAGCTTAGGTCAAGCGGTGGGTGGCTGGCGGTTGCCGCAGGAGTGGCGGTTTGATCGGCAAAAACTGCTTGATTGGTTGCTGAGTTTACAGAACTGGCAACGAATTAAAGGCGTCATGCAGGTGGCTGATGGCTGGGTCGCGATCAATCTTATTCCCAATCAGATTCAGCTGAGCAGTCATGCAGGTGGTTTAGATAATCGGTTGGAGTTGATTACTGTGCCAGAGACCGATTGGTCATTGATGGAGGTGGGGCTGTTGGCATGTGTGCAGCCACCCGTACTATCCCATACGGTATGAGCGTCAGATGCAGCGATTGGTCAGCGTAAAGCTGCATTCATCAAAAGGATTGGCTTGAGACGATTTTGATCAACGCTCCGAAAAACCCGCTCACCCCCTGTGCAAAAGGGGGCTTTCTGTGTTCTTTAAAAAGCAGGATGGATTACTGGCCCAATACCGGCGCGGCAGTCGAAACATCACGGCTTTCGGTCGCCGTGTTGGGTGTTGCAACGCCCTCAGCGACGGGTGCAGGCGCGGCATCGCCATTGGTGTTTGAATCAAGCGGTTCGGCTGGCTCAACAGCCACTTGATCCGGTAGCGCTGCGTCAGCAGGACTGACGGCAGTGCCAATGTTGCCAGCAGCGGCATCCACTAGCCCCGCTGTTGTCGTGGTGCTGGCATCGAGTGGCTCAGCACTTTTTTCAGCCGCTGCGGCCGCTTCAGCCAGTAGGGTTTCGACGCTAGGCGCGGCAGGGCGGAAGTAACCCCCATAAAAAATCAGCCCAATAATCGACAACAACATCACGGCAAACAGCCCGACATACATCAATTCTTTACGCGGATTGTTTTCAACGGCGTGATCAGACATGCCCGTTCTCCTTCATAACACTCGAAAAACGGCCAGAATAGATCTAGCCGTGACATATGCTGCGCATTTTAGCAGAAAAAAATCAGCGTTTTTCGGCTGTTTTCCGCGCGTCTAATAGCGATGACGTAGTGACTCGACATTGGTTGGCTGACTTTTACGCTTAAAGTACATGCTTAATAGCATTAATAACGCACTCAAGCCTAAAATCGGCCAGTCGCCCCAACGCATATATGGTGTGTCACCCTGCATGGCGGGTAAATCACCGCGTAACACCGTTGTTTTAAACTGTTCGGTCCGACTAACAATCTGCCCACGGTCGTCAATAAACGCCGTCACGCCCGTATTGGTCGCCCGAATAAACCAGCGCCCAGTTTCTTTAGCGCGCATCTGTACCATTTGTAAATGTTGTAGTGGTCCATCAGAGGTGCCGAACCACGCGTCATTAGACAAGGTGACCAAAAAGTCACTGTCGCGTGCATTTTTGCGGGTCAGATTCGGGTAGGCCACTTCGTAGCAAATCGCTGCGGCCAGTGCATGGCCTTTAATCTTGAGTGGTGTTTGATCGGCACGCCCTGCACTAAAACTCAAAATATCCATGTTGCGCTTGAGATTCGGTAATACCCAATACAATGCCCCTTCAAATGGAATATATTCCCCGAATGGCACTAAACGCTGTTTATGGTACAGCCCCTCTGCTTGAGCGCCACGTGCCATGATGCTGTTATAAAATGGCGCGTAGGCCTGCTGCTGTGGATCATAGTCTTCATTGGCCTGCCACGGAATACCCGTGACCCACGCGCTATCAGTCGCCGCTGCTAAGAGCTCCACTTGATCAATAAATGGCTGCGCTTCGGTTTGAAACATCGGAATCGATGCTTCTGGCCACACCACCAGATCTCGTCCCCATTCAGTGCCAGAAAGCTGCGCGTAAATCTCTAACGTACGCAGCCGATATTCGGTTAGCCACTTTAAGTCTTGCGGAATATTGCCTTGTACCAAAGACACCGACAACGGTGGGGTTGCTTTAGGCGTGGTCCAACGTACTTGATCAAGACTCAGGGCGAGTGCAATGACTGCCAGCATCGGTAGCAGCCAAAAACGCCGTCCACGCACGACCTCTACCAAGGCTGCGGCCAGTAAAATCACCACAAAACTCACTGCAAACACCCCCGCAACGGGCGCAACGCCATCCAAGCCTTTACCCGTGAACCCATAGCCGACAAACAGCCATGGAAAACCCGTAAACAGCCATGTTTTAAGCCACTCAAACCCCACCCAAATCGGTGCAAAAGCCAGCGGTGTTTCGGGTAAAAAACGCCGATACGCCCATGCCATCACGCCATGAAACAAGCCCATAGCGATGCCAACAAAAGCAATCATCAGGAGTGCCAGTGGCGCAGGAGTCGCACCATAGGTATGAATCGAGGTGTACAGCCAAAACGCGCCGACACACCACAGCCCAATGCCATAGGCTTCGCCAATCCAGAATGCTTGTCTCGGTGTCCGCTCCTGTAGCAAGGCGTACAGAAGTGCTGGTGACAGCAGCGCAACCCACCACCAGCCATACGGTGCGAAGGCCAAGGGTAGTGCAGCGCCGGCCAGTAAGCCGATGATCAGCCGATAACCTAACGGTAATTGCGATAAGGCAGCAAGATTCAGCGAAGGAAGTGTCATTGCTGAGTAACTCGTAATAGGCGTACGCTACGCGCATCGGCTTCAAGTACAGTAAATCGCCAGCCATCGATTTCAACGACTTGCCCGACTAAATCATTCACACGGCCGAGTTCAGCCAGCAGCAAGCCGCCGATGGTTTCAACGCCATCGCCGACAAATTCGGTTTCGAAGTGTTCATTAAAGCTTTCGATTAGGGTTTGTGCTTGAATCAGCCAATCGCCGTCTTGTTCTGGATCAGGCCGAATCATCGCCAGCTCACTTTCTAGGTCGTCGTGCTCATCCGCGATTTCACCGACAATTTCTTCAAGCAGGTCTTCGAGCGTCACCACACCGGCTGTATTGCCATATTCATCGACCACGATAGCCATGTGGCTTTTACTGAGTCGTAACTGGGTCAGCAGGTGGTCGGCACGCGCCGTTTCGGGCACGAATACCGCAGGCCGCATACAGGCTTTCAGATCAAAATGCTGATCTTTACTATACAAAAACTGTAATAAATCTTTGGCAATCAGCACACCAAGCACGCTTTCGCGATCAGTGCTGGAAAAAATCGGAAAACGAGAATGTGCCGATTCAATCAGCACCGGCATGATTTCGATCATTTCATCGTCATCATACATGCCGACCACGGCAGGACGTGGGGTCATGATTTCACGGACTTGGATGGCAGGTAGACTCAGCACACCTTCCAGCATATCCACAGTATCAGGCTCAACAAAGCGTCTGGAATCTTGTACTAAGCCCAACAGTTCGTCACGGGTTTCGGGGGCATTCGCCAACCACTTGCGTAGACCTCGCATCGACCACGACGAAGCAGGTTCCTCTTTCATCACACTCACTCTCGTTCTCAAAAAAATGCTGCAATACGGCAGGCTTGCCCTGAATCATAGCCTAGCCAGCGCTACTGTGCATGAATGTTGCGTATGGATTTGCTGATCAGTCGCGATTTTGCTAGGCCAAGTGACGGACAGTTGCTTAAAATAAGCGATTCGCATGCATTTAAAGGGTAGATGGATCAATGAGCAATCATGTCTTGCCAGAATTACAACTTGATACCCGCGGCCTCAATTGTCCCGAGCCACTGATGATGCTACATCAAGCGATCCGACGCGCCCAAGCAGGTCAACAGATTCGGATTCTCGCCACTGACCCATCGACCATGCGTGATATTCCTAAGTTTTGTTTACATTTGGGACATGCCTTGTTGAATGAGCCAGAGCATGCACACGCCAGTGTGTTGGAATTCTTAGTGCAAAAACGACAAAATAAAATGTAGATGCTAGATTTTTTAATCTTCTTTGAGTCAGGAGCTTGTCATATGACGACTAAGCTTTTATTGAGCGCATTAAAAAGACCGCAATTCAATTGCGGGCTTTTTAATGCGTCACTGCTCAGTGATTACATGTTTGGATAGTTTGGACCACCGCCACCTTCGGGTGTGACCCAAGTGATGTTTTGAGCGGGATCTTTAATGTCACAGGTTTTGCAGTGTATGCAGTTCTGTGAGTTGATTTGGAAGCGTGCGCCTTCGGCATCCGACACCACTTCATAGACCCCTACTGGGCAATACAGACGCGCAGGTTCTGCATACAGCGGTAGGTTTTTGGCAATCGGCA
>JBBKWW010000027.1:0-28816 GCA_037969155.1 Moraxellaceae bacterium | reverse complement strand
TATGACGGCTCAGTGCGCCGTCTGACGGGAGACGAACTGCAAACCGATCCGTGGACGTTGTCATTGATGCGCAATGAAATCTACGCACGGCATGGCTATGCGTTTGCGGATCGGGAGATTGCAGCACAGTTTGCTGAAATGGACTGGTATATCCCCTGTTATGCCAACGTCGAAAGCAAATTAAGCAGCTTAGAGCGCAGCAATATCCAGAAACTACGCAAAGCCGAAGCGTATGCGGAAAAACAGGATTGGGGGCGCTAGGCGAGTTTAGTGCATGCGCATATCCAGCATGTTGCGTAAGTCACGCAACGTGCTTTCTAAGTCCCATGCCAACCATGCTGGTTCAAACACCGCAGAATAGTGCGCTCGATGCTCTGGTCTGACCAAGACTCGAATCGGACAGTTTTCTTCTAACATGCGCCACGGAAAGATCGGTGCTTCGGCATCGACCACAAATGAAAGCTGTGATAAATCGATCAGCATTGCTGATAAAAAATCTGGAAACCCAATGATTGAAAACTCATCGGTACGCCGCCGCATGTATTCTAGGTCATCCCATTTGGCTTCGTGCTGATGCAGTGGTGCTGAAAAGGCAATCACGCCGATTAAATGCGCATCGCGGGTGGTATGTAACCATGTTTTATAACGCACTGTGCTTTCCAGTTCTAACGTGACTGGCTCAATCGGATAAGGCATAGCGGGTCATCAGCGGCGTCAGCAGGGTCGAAAATTGTACGCGGATTAGCGGGGTGGGTCAAAATAGATCTGAGCTGGGTGGCGAATCGCACTGCAATAATAAGTACAGCGCGATTCAATCAGTGGTTGGACTACAAATACGAGACTTGCACCACTTCATACTCGACTTCGCCACTAGGCGTTTGAATTTTGACTTCATCGCCGGCACGCTTACCAATCAGACCCCGTGCAATTGGTGAATTCAGCGAGATTTTATTCAGTTTAAAATCTGCTTCGTCATCGCCCACGATTTTATAGCTACGTCGTTCTTCAGTGTCGAGATTTTCGATTTCAACGGTGACGCCGAAAATCACCCGACCATCTTGATTGATATTACTTAAATCAATCACGTCGGCAGCACCGAGCTTGCCTTCAACTTCCCTGATACGGCCTTCACAGAATGACTGCTGTTCTTTGGCCGCGTGGTATTCGGCATTTTCTTTTAGATCGCCATGTGCGCGTGCCTCAGCAATCGCAGCAATAATGCGTGGCCGATCAGATGATTTGAGCTGTTGCAGTTCGATTTTCAAGGCTTCGTGACCTTGGGGTGTCATCGGATAGCGTTGCATGCTAAGTCCCTCTATATAAAGCGAATCCCCCATACAGGTCATGTATGGGGGAGTGGAGCAGCGAAGCATTTCAGGATCGCCTACGGATCAATTACGCCTGATGCAGATCTTGCAAGCGGTAGACATCCATGGGTAGTTGAATGCCGACGGCCTGACACACGGCATCTGCGCCACTCAAGGTCGTGGTGTAATACACTTTGCCTTGCAGTGCGCTGCGACGAATCGAGAACGAGTCTTGCTGTGCTTGCTTGCCTTCAGTGGTATTGATAATCAGGGCAATTTCGCCGTTTTTCAAGCGATCCACAATATGTGGCCGCCCTTCGGTGACTTTATTGACGCGCTCGCAGGCAATGCCATGTTCTTTCAATACCCGATGTGTACCACCTGTGGCGACCAAATGGAAGCCCAAAGCCTGTAATTTACTGGCAATTTCGGGCAAAGCTGCTTTGTCGCTATCACGCACTGATAAAAATGCGCGTTTGATTTCGCCCGCCACGGGCTTACCGGGTAGGCGTTCGTTTGAGCCGAGTACGGCCTTATAGAATGCCTCGCCAAAGGTTTTACCGACGCCCATCACTTCACCGGTCGATTTCATCTCAGGTCCAAGCACAGGATCAACGCCAGGGAACTTGGAAAACGGGAATACTGCTTCTTTTACCGAGTAAAAATTTGGAATGATTTCCTTGGTAAAGCCTTGGCTGGCCAAGCTCTGACCGGCCATACAGCGTGCGGCAATCTGTGCCAAAGAAATACCAATACACTTGGAGACAAACGGCACGGTGCGCGAGGCACGTGGATTGACTTCGAGGATATACACGTCGTTGCCTTTAACCGCAAACTGCACGTTCATCAGGCCAATCACGTTCAGATCACGCGCCATGGCGATGGTTTGCTTACGCATTTCATCTTGGATTTCAGGCGATAGCGAGTACGGCGGCAGCGAACAGGCGGAGTCGCCAGAATGCACGCCCGCTTGTTCGATATGCTGCATGATGCCGCCAATCACCACCTGTTCACCGTCTGACACGCAGTCGACATCCACTTCAATCGCGTCATCTAAGAAGCGATCCAGCAGCACCGGTGAATCATCGGAGGCGGTCACTGCATCACGCAGGTAGCGTTTCAGCTCGCTTTCGTTGTAGACGATTTCCATCGCGCGGCCGCCCAATACATAGGAGGGACGCACCACCAGTGGATAACCGACCGCCGCCGCCGCAACCAGACCTTCCTCGGCGCTTTTGACGATGCGGTTCGGTGGCTGCAGCAAGTTCAAGCGGATAATCATTTGCTGGAAGCGTTCACGATCTTCAGCGCGATCAATCGCATCTGGTGACGTGCCAATAATTGGCACACCCGCGGCTTCCAGCGCACGTGCCAGTTTGAGCGGGGTTTGGCCGCCATACTGCACAATCACGCCTTTTGGTTTTTCGATACGGGCGATTTCTAACACATCTTCCAGCGTCAGCGGCTCAAAATACAGCCGATCTGAGGTGTCATAATCAGTAGAAACCGTTTCAGGGTTACAGTTGACCATGATGGTTTCATAGCCATCGGCACGCATGGCCAGCGCAGCATGGACACAGCAATAGTCAAACTCAATGCCTTGACCGATCCGGTTTGGGCCACCGCCGAGTACCATGATTTTGTCACGATTGGTCGGGTTGGCTTCGCACTCGTCTTCATAGGTCGAATACATGTAAGCCGTGCTGGTCGAAAATTCCGCCGCACAGGTATCCACGCGTTTGTAGACTGGATAGACACCCAAGTCCCAACGACGCTTGCGGATTTCTTTTTGGGAAATCCCCAGTAAGCTGGCCAAGCGCAGATCGGCCAAGCCTTTACGCTTCAGTTGGCGCATGCGATCTTTGGTGAGACCCGCAAAACCCATTTGCCGTACTTGCTCTTCGGTTTGCACGATGTCTTGGATTTGCAGCAAGAACCAGCGATCAATCGCAGTGTATTCAAATACTTGGTCAAGGCTCATGCCATGCCGAAACGCATCGGCAATGTACCAAATCCGATCAGGGCCGGGTACTTTTAGTTCTAGGCGGAGCTTGTCTTCAGCGTCTTCAGCACCCAATGCGACTTTTTCATCAAAGCCAGACACGCCGACTTCCAGACCACGCAGGGCTTTTTGGATCGATTCTTGGAAGGTACGACCAATCGCCATCACTTCGCCGACTGACTTCATCTGAGTGGTCAGGATCTGTTCAGCTTGTGGGAATTTTTCGAAGTTAAAGCGTGGGATCTTGGTGACCACATAGTCGATAGATGGCTCAAAGCTGGCCGGTGTTGCCCCACCAGTGATTTCGTTTTTCAACTCATCAAGGGTGTAACCGATGGCGAGCTTGGCCGCGACTCTAGCAATTGGGAAGCCAGTGGCTTTCGAGGCTAAAGCGGACGAGCGTGACACGCGGGGGTTCATCTCGATGACGACCATCCGACCGGTATTCGGACAAATGCCGAACTGCACGTTAGAGCCACCTGTTTCGACGCCGATTTCGCGCAATACCGCGACTGAGGCGTTGCGCATCAGTTGGTATTCTTTATCGGTCAGGGTCTGGGCAGGAGCAACGGTGATCGAGTCACCGGTATGCACGCCCATCGGGTCAAAGTTTTCAATCGCACAGACGATGATGCAGTTGTCGTTTTTATCACGAACCACTTCCATCTCGTATTCTTTCCAACCGATCAATGATTCATCGATCAGCAGTTGTTTGGTCGGTGACAGGTCAAAGCCACGTTCACAAATTTCGATGAACTCTTCACGATTATACGCGATGCCGCCGCCTGAGCCGCCCATGGTAAACGATGGACGAATAATGCACGGGAAGCCCATTCGGGTTTGAATCTCGAAGGCTTGTTCCATGTTTTCGGCCACGTCGGCGCGTGGGCACTCCAACCCGATACGACGCATGGCTTGGTCGAACAGTTTACGGTCTTCGGCCATTTCGATGGCCTGTTTACTCGCACCGATCAGCTCGACGTTATATTTTTTGAGGATGCCGTGTTCATCGAGAGCTAAGGCGCAGTTCAGTGCGGTTTGGCCACCCATGGTCGGTAGAATCGCGTCAGGCCGTTCTTTTTCGATGATTTGTGCCACAGTTTGCCAGGTGATCGGCTCGATATAAGTCGAGTCGGCCATCGATGGGTCAGTCATGATGGTGGCAGGATTAGAGTTCACCAGAATGACGCGGTAGCCTTCTTCTTTTAAGGCTTTACAGGCTTGTGCACCTGAATAGTCAAATTCGCAGGCCTGACCAATCACGATTGGCCCTGCGCCGATGATCATAATACTTTGGATATCTGTACGTTTTGGCATGCTGCGCTCCTTATTTGGCTTGGGCTGTGGTCATTAGATCAATAAAGTGATCGAACAACGGGGCGCAATCATGCGGGCCAGGGCTGGCTTCAGGGTGACCTTGAAAGCTAAACGCTGGTTTATCGGTGTGATGGATGCCTTGGTTCGAGCCATCAAATAGCGAACGATGCGTGACCCGCAAGCTGGCAGGCAAGCTGCTCTCATTCACGGCAAAACCGTGGTTTTGGCTGGTGATCATCACCACGCCGCTGTCGATATCTTGTACGGGATGATTCGCGCCATGATGGCCAAATTTCATTTTTAAGGTTTTTGCGCCCAATGCGAGTGCCAAGAGCTGATGGCCTAAGCAGATACCAAACACGGGAATATCGGTGGTCTCGACGATGGTTTTAATCGCCTCAATCGCATAGGTACACGGTGCTGGGTCACCAGGCCCATTCGACAGGAACACGCCATCAGGATTCAGTGCCAGTACATCGGCGGCTGAGGTCTGGGCAGGGACAACGCTTAAGCGGCAACCGCGATCCACCAGCATACGCAGGATATTGGTCTTAACCCCAAAGTCATAGGCGACCACATGGAATTTTTCATCGGTCAGTGGGCTAAAGCCTTGGCCGAGTTGCCATGAGCCTTCAGTCCATGTAAAGCCAGTTGGATCACAGCATTCTTTGGCCAGATCTAAGCCATCTAAACCACCAAACGCTTGCGCTTGAGCCAGTGCTGCTTCTGGTGTTGCGTCAGCACCGGTCATGATGCAGCCGCTCTGAGCGCCTTTTTCACGCAAAATACGGGTCAGTTTGCGGGTGTCAAGGTCAGCAATCGCCACAGTGCCATGTTGTTTTAAGTAGTCATCAAGGCTGGCTGTGGAGCGAAAGTTACTGGCCATCAGTGGCAAGTCCCGAATGATCAAGCCTGCTGCCCAGACTTTGTGTACACGGCCTGACTCACAGTCTTCGGAGTTCGTGCCGGTATTGCCAATATGAGGGTAGGTGAGGGTCACCATTTGCTGCGCATAACTGGGATCAGTGAGGATTTCTTGATAACCAGTCATGGCCGTGTTGAAGACCACTTCGCCGACCGTCGAACCGTCAGCACCGATGGATGTGCCGTGGAAGATCGTTCCGTCGGCGAGAGCTAAAATGGCAGGTGCGCGCAAACCTAACCTCCTAAACTGAAAATGTTTAAAATCGGGCTACAAAAAAGCGAGGAGACACGCCAAAGTGGGAAGCCACGTCATGGTACTGGCCTCCTTGGGGTCTGCTCGCTTGAAATTGGGCATATTCTACGGAGGATTGGCCAGATTGTCCACGTCTCAATCGACCGTTGCAGGCCGTTATCAGTGCACACTAATCCAGTAAGCTGAGCTGGATGCACCAGTCGGTTGCCAAATGCGGGTCAGCATACGTGCCAGAGTGCTGTAAACCCCAGTCGCTATGCAGCTCATTTGGATGTGCCAAAATCGCAGATAAACCGACTTTAATCAAACTATTACTTGGATAAAGCTGTGCGAGATCCAGTACCAACTCTATGCGATGATGTTCAATCAACAGATGTTCAATATTGAGATGTTGCTCATGGGGTGCGGGAACCTGCTTGGGTTGCCGATAGTGATCAAAGCGATACGCATTCCATAAGCCGCGTGGCGTGACTTGGACATTCACATAGTTGGCATGATCGACTTGCTGGATAAAGATCTCAAAGCAGGTGGATTTTTCTAAGTCGTCGGCGCGAGTTTGACCACCACGATGCTGTGGCCATCTGACCTGATGTTGTTCATCACGTAGCCTGAGCTGAACCTGAATACGCCGCTTACTCAGCGGCTCTACCCATGCCTCGATCTGTAGGTTTGAGGCGATAATCGGTTCAAAGGGCTGTAACAAGTGCCGATTGGTTCGGGTCAATAGCGGCATAGTGATTGCTCCAGAAGCGCCATGACTTCATTTAACGCTTTTTTAAGCTGTAAATAAAATCTAAATCATCGGTCAGATCACGATTGGCTGATGAAAGACACATTGCTGTCGTTAGGTTTCATCAGCATTAGGTTTATTTTAATCAGTATTAATTATTTCGTCATCCATGCTGACAGGTGTGGCGCGAAATAGACCACATTGCACACTGCCTGCGCGGGTCTGCTTGTGCAGTTGCCACGTGGTGGGCAGGCCAAGCGTATCGAGTGCCCGATCCGCCTCGACATAAATCCATGCGTCAGCGCTCAGTCGGTCGGCATATTGTGTGGCCAGCGTCTGCCAAAGATTCAGCGCGTACGGTGGATCAAGGAATAATAGATCATAGTGGCTGTGCTGTAGCCCCGTCGCCTGTTGCGCGTTCAGGTTAAGTACTTCAAATTGGCTGCCAGTTGCGCCGAGTTGTAACAGTTCGGCTTTTAGTCGGTCGGCTTGTTTGCGCTGTGGTTCGATAAACGTGCAGTACGCTGCGCCGCGTGACAACGCTTCAATTCCCAGTGCTCCGCTACCGGCACACAGATCGAGTACACGGGCGTTTGGCACGTCCCACATCAGCCAGTTAAACAAGGTTTCGCGCACCCGATCCGGTGTCGGGCGTAAACCGCCTAGTGACTCAAATTGCACCAAGCGGCGCTTCCATTGTCCGCCAATAATTCGCACACGGTTCATGGTCTACTCTCAGTTGCAGTTGCAGTTGCAGTTGCAGTTGCGGGGGGCGTATTGATGAGATTTGGATGTTGCATCAGCTCAGCCTCAGGCACAATTGGATTGCTATCACGATCATGAACCACGTAATCAAAAATGGCTTTGGCAATTGGTCCCGCTGTACCGCCGCCTGATTGGCCATTTTCGACCAAAATTGCTAAGGCGATTTTGGGGTTATCCGCAGGCGCAAAGCCATTAAACCAGGCATGATCCCAATGCCGCTCATCCAGTGCCGCACGGTTGTAGCGCGCGCCCTGCGCAATACTTTTCACCTGTGCCGTGCCAGTTTTACCTGCGATTTGATAGCCTTTGGTGCTGGCTCCAATTTTTCTGGCTGTGCCACTCGGTGAGTGCATGACGGCGACCATGGCATCGCGCATTTTGTCCCAGTCCTCAGCTTCGCCTTGGTAAGGCAGTTTGTAATCGGGTTGGTGCGAAATGCTGTGGGCAATCGAACCTTCGCTTTTATGCAATAGATGCGGTGTGACGTGCCAGCCTTTGTTGGCGGTGATTGCGGTCGCCATCGCCACTTGTAGCGGGGTTGCCGTAAAATAGCCTTGCCCGATACTGACCGAAATGGTTTCACCGGGTAGCCACTTGCTGTTGCGAGTGCGTAGCTTCCACTCTGCCGAAGGATAAATGCCTTTGCTTTCACTGGGTAAATCAATACCTGTGCGGGCACCAAAACCAAAATGTGACATCCACTCGTGCATGCGCTCAATGCCCATGCGATAGCCAAGGATATAAAAATAAGTATCGACCGATTGGGTAATCGCCTTGTTTAGATCGACCACACCATGGCCACTTTTTTTCCAATCGCGAAATTTATGGCTGTCACCAGGCAGTGTAAAATAGCCTGGATCATAAATCCGCGACTCCCAATTCACTAAACCATAGTGAATACCACCGAGTCCTTCAAATGGCTTAATGGTTGAGCCTGGCGGATAAGTGCCTTGAATCGCACGGTTATACATCGGCTGATCAGGGTCATCACGCAGTAGCGCGTAGTCTTTCGTGCTAATCCCAGCAATAAATGGATTTGGATCAAAGCTAGGGTTGCTGACAAACGCCAGGACTTCGCCAGTTTTTGGGTCTAGTGCGACAATCGCGCCACGTCGCCCAGCCAGTTGTGCTTGTGCAACTTTCTGAATGCCGTAGTCGATGGATAAAAACAAATCATTGCCGCGCGTCGGTTCCGTGCGGCCAAGCTGTTGCAGGATTTTGCCATGTGCATCGGTTTCGACATATTGATAGCCGGGAGTGCCCAATAATAGGTTTTCATATTGTTTTTCGATGCCGATTTTACCGATCAGATCGGTACCAGCATAGGCCGCTTTATCAATTTTTTCTGATTCTTTTTCATTGATGCGGCCGACATAGCCAATCACGTGCGCAAATAGCTCACGATGCGGATAAAAGCGAGTCATTTTAGTGTCGATTTTGACCCCTGGGAATTCAGCGCGCCGTTCGCTAAAACGCGCGATTTGCACTTCGTTAAGATCGATCTTTAGGGCGACATCGTCACTGCTGCGTGCGCGTTTGATTCGGCTGAGGAATTTTTCCTGATCATCATCGCTCATGTCAAAAATTTTGACCAGTTCTGGCAGCGTTGCTGCAATCTGTGGGTAGTCTTCTGGCCCAATGAGCGCCGTGAAAACGGGATGATTGTCAGCCAATAAGATGCCGTTGCGATCATAGATATACCCTCGCGTCGGTGGCACGGCTTGTAGGCGAATCCTGTTTTTTTCGGCTGCCGCACGGTATTGCTCGTACTGGCTGATTTGTAGATAAGCATAACGCGCGGTAATACCGAACAAGCAGACAAACACCAGCGTTGCCGCCAGCAGCAAGCGCCGCCGGAACAGTTGCTGTTCTTGCTGAATATTTTTAAGACGGGTGGGTCGTTTCATGGCGGGCTGGTATCGAGATTGGCATGATTTTAGCTGTTACTGATGCCACTGCCAATCATTGTGACGAATAAAAGCGCTTTGTCGGTTTTACAGCCGCTGCTATTCGATATATGGCGCGACAAAATACGCGACAGTGGTCGGGCTTTTGTCTAAAATCACGCGCGTTGAACCACGGGTGTCATGACGAGTCGTGCGGTTCGGTTGGGTGTGGATCGCAAGTTAACGAATCAACAAATCAACTCTGGGGGGATAAGTGCCCATGTTTACTGGTGATAGTGGCGTACTACTGAGCTGTGTGGTGCTGTATTTGCTGGTGTCGATTGGCATCGGGTTTTATGCGGCACGGCGGGTCAAAAACAGCACAGATTATATGGTGGCAGGTCGTTCGCTGCCGATTTATATGGTGACGGCAACGGTTTTTGCGACTTGGTTTGGCTCTGAAACGGTGTTGGGGACATCGTCCACATTTATTGCTGAAGGATTGGGCGGTATTGTGGCTGATCCATTTGGTGCAGCGCTCTGCTTGATTTTGGTCGGCTTGTTTTTTGCCGTGCCGTTATACCGCATGAAGCTGCTCACCATCGGGGATTATTACCGTTTGCGCTATGGTCGTGATGTGGAGTTGGTCACTTCGCTGGTGATTATGCTGTCGTATCTGGGCTGGGTTGCTGCACAGATGATGGCTTTGGGCTTGGTGTTTAGCGTGCTGACCGATGGGGCAATCAGTCGAGAAATGGGCACGGTGATCGGTGCGCTGATCGTGATCAGTTACACCATCTATGGCGGTATGTGGTCGGTTGCGTTGACTGATTTTTTTCAGATGACCTTGATCATGGTTGGCTTGCTGTTTATTGCGTGGTTTATCACCGGTCAGATTGATGGTGGTGCGATGACGGTTATACAACACGCTGAGGCGCAAGGTAAAATGAATTTCTTGCCCGAAGGTAACTTGGTGGCGGTGTTGGGCTTTATTGCAGCATTGATGACCTTGGGACTGGGCTCGATTCCACAGCAAGACGTGTTTCAACGGGTGATGGCGGCCAAAAACGAAAAAGTAGCGCGTAATGGCGCGATTTTCGGTGGGCTGTTGTACCTGCTGTTTGCCTTTATTCCGATTTATTTGGCGTATACGGCATTTTTTATTGATCCTGACATGATCACGAGGCAGCTGGCCGACGGTGGTGATTCAGAGATGGTGTTGCCGTCTTTAATTCTCAATCACACGCCGTTGTTTGCACAGATTCTGTTTTTTGGTGCATTGTTATCAGCAATCATGAGTACTGCATCAGGGACGCTACTCGCGCCGTCGGTGCTGGTCGGTAATAACATGATTAAGCCACTCTTCCCAGATTTGCCAGACCATCAGTTCTTATGGATCATCCGTGGCATCGTGTTGTTGTTCGGCGGTTGTGTCCTGTTGTTTGCGTTCAATTCTGAGCTGAGTATTTTTCAGATGGTCGAAAGTGCCTATCAAGTGGTTTTGGTGGGGGCATTTGTGCCGCTGGCGTTTGGCTTGTATTGGAAGCGTGCCAATCACAATGGCGCACGTCTGGCGATTGCGGCGGGCGTACTGATGTGGCAATTATTACCGGTCTTGAGTCCAGCAGCGGCAGCGATCTGTCCACCTGAGTTGGCAGGTTTTGTGGCTTCGGTTATGGGCATGATCATCGGCAGTTTATGGCTGCCGAATCGTCGGATTAAGCCAATGACGCGGGCTTAATGGTTTTTTACACGTGCTGGCCAAGCTGTATCTGCTGGCTGATTGACTGAGCAGACTAAAACATTGAGAGGATTTTTCTGCTACAGTCTGCCGATGCAGCACGGATACCATTGATGGTGTCACCACAATCAAAACTGACCACGGAGAGTGACCATGACTCAAGTCATGATGCAGTACATGAGCCGACGCCTAACCCAAGGTTTACGAATTGGCGCGCTAAGCATCGGCATGCTATTTGCAATGTCCGCTCAAGCCGATGTGATTGACTGGTTCGGTATCGAGCAACGCCCGAACATTGCCGGCTTAAAAAAATTATATGTGGGTGGCGGCCTCTCGAATGCCTTAGTCTATGCCCACGCCGAAACACCGACCGCATACGGTAATGTCTATGCCAAAGCCGGTCAGTTTTATGATGGGCAAGAGGTCGCCGGTCAGGTCGGCTGGCGCTATCCGTATCAATACAGCGGTAGCGGCAATAATGGCTATTTTATCGGTGGCTTTATTGGTCATGTCGAAAGTGATAGCTTAAATGGCGAGCTGTATAACCGACTCGGTGCAGGCTTGGAGCTGTCCTATCTCTGGCAAAACGCACTGCGTGCAGGATCTGCCAGTGTCGCAGTGGCAGCCGGTGAAGAGAATACTGCCAATAATGGTATCAAAACACGCGCAACGCCGCTGCTGATTTTTAGTGTCACCTTTGGGCTAGGGGTACTGTAAGTCTCAGGTTTTTTGCGGTCAGTAACGATCACAGATGTATCGTTAGCCTTTCGGCGCAACCTCGATTTCGTATTGAGGCATCAGTCAATGGCTGGTCACGGTTAAAGCGGATAATCGACTGTGGCCAGTTGGTGTGGATTAAAGCATGATTGAGCAGTATTGGCAGGCGTTAGTTAGTCGTCCTGATTTTTGGGCATTTCTCAGTATTGCACCGGTGACTGCCTTTGTGACTTGGGCGCACGTCTGGATGGCACTGAAAATGGTGTTTTATCCCCTGACTTTTTGGGGCTTTCATCTCGGGCCACTGCCGATTGGTTGGCAAGGTATTGTGCCGCGTAAAGCTGGTAAAATTTCTGGCATGATCGTGGATCAGACCTTGTCCAAACTCGGCTCATTGCAAGAGTTTTTCACGGCGATGAACCCTGAAGAAATGGCGACCACGATCAGTGATCAGATGTCTAGTGAACTCGAACATCTGATCGATGAGGTGATGATTGAGCGCAATGAGCTGTTGTGGGAAAATCTACCGTATTCCATTAAGCGGCGGATTTATGCGCAGGCGCGTAAGCAGCTACCCATAGTCATGCGTGAGCTAGTGACTGAGCTCACCGTGAATGTCGAAAACCTTGTCGACATGCGCGAGATGGTGGTGAGCCAGATGGAAAACGACCGTGGCCTGATGGTGCGGATGTTTTTAACGGTTGGCCAAAAAGAAATTAACTTTATTTGGCACATTAGTGCGGTGATTGGGCTGTTTTTTGGCTTTGTGCAGATGATTGTTTGGTTGGTGGTGCCGTGGCATTGGACCGTGCCAGCATGGGCGGCGTTATGGGGCTTACTGACCAATTGGATTGCGATTTGGATGGTGTTTAATCCGGTTGAGCCGGTGCGCTTCCGCTTTTTAAAATTATTTAAAGTGTCAAAGCGGTTTCCATTTATTTGGCCAAGCTTACCGCATATTGGGCAGTACAGTTTTCAAGGTGCATTTATGCAGCGACAGGCTGAGGTGTCCGAAGTGTTTGCGCACATTACGACCCGCGAGCTGATCACCATTGAGCGGATCATGTCTGAGATGATGTATGGGTCGCGCAAGCATCGCACGCGGCGTATTTTAAAGCGGCATATCAATACGGTGATGGAAACCCCGCTGGTGCGTACTGCATTGCAGATGAGTTTGGGCTGGAAAGAATATGCACAGCTCAAAACTGACCTGATTGATAAGTCGATTGAGATGACCATGATTCCGGTGGCTGATCCGAAGCTAAACGAAACTCGCGCCGAAAAAATCTACTATATTTTGCGTGATCGGATTGCGGCATTGAGTTCTTATGAATTCCAAAACCTGTTGCGTCCCGCGTTTCGTGAAGACGAGTGGATGCTGATTACCTTGGGCGGCGTGACCGGCTTTTTGGCAGGTACGATCCATTTGTTCGTGGCATTTCTATAGGCCTTTCACTGGTTTTGTCCTGCACTTGATACACTTGATTCTCGGCGCACATGCTATGCTTGTGCGCCGTTTTTATGTCGGTGTGTTGCTGGCTCGGCTGGTCAACACTCGTATTCGCACGTTCGCTGAGGAATCCGCATGTCCGCTGAATTGGGGCACTTCCTGCTCATGACCGGATTGGTCATTGCGCTATTGCAAGCTATCTTACCGACCTTTGGTGTGTTGCGTCGTCAGTTACTCTGGCAGCAACTGGCACCATCCTTGGCGACTGCACAGTTTTTTGCCTTGCTGTTGTCTTTGATTTGTCTAGCAATTGCTTTTTTAAACAATGATTTTTCACTGGTATACGTCGCTGGGCATTCCAATAGTTTGTTGCCGTGGTATTACCAGCTCTCAGCAGTGTGGGGTGGGCATGAAGGCTCCCTGTTGCTGTGGGTGACGATTTTGGCGGGTTGGTGTGCGGCCGTGGCGGCGTTTAGTCGTGGCTTACCACTGGACATGCGGGCACGTGTACTGGCGATTTTAGGCGCAGTGCAGGTGGGTATGCTCAGCTTTGTAATTTTTACCTCATCGCCGTTTGAACATTCGTTACCGATGCTGCCAGTCGATGGCAAAGATCTTAATCCTCTGTTGCAGGATTTTGGCCTGATTGTGCATCCACCGACTTTGTATATGGGTTATGTCGGTTTGGCAGTCCCGTTTGCATTTGCGATGGCGGCGTTATGGGCGGGTCGCTTGGATTCGGCATGGACGCGCTGGTCACGGCCGTGGACGTTGGCAGCGTGGGGGTTTCTAACCGTCGGGATCGGGCTGGGTTCGTGGTGGGCATATTATGAACTTGGCTGGGGTGGCTGGTGGTTTTGGGATCCAGTCGAAAATGCGTCACTGATGCCGTGGTTGGCGGCAACGGCGTTGATTCACTCGTTGGCCGTCTGTGAAAAACGCGGTGTGTTTAAAGCATGGACGGTGATGTTGGCGATTCTAGCGTTTGCGCTGAGTTTGCTGGGCACGTTCTTGGTGCGTTCAGGGGTGATTACCTCGGTACATTCGTTTGCGGCAGATCCAACGCGTGGCCTGTTTGTGTTAACTATTCTTGGTTTAGTGGTGGGTTTTGGGTTGCTGCTGTTTGCATTACGTGGCTGGCGTTTAACCGCAGAGTCGCGTTATGCGCTGTGGTCACGCGAAACCTTGCTGGTGGTGAATAACGTAATTTTGCTGGTAGCAACCAGTGTGGTATTGATCGGCACGCTGTATCCGCTGATCGCCGATGCTTTCAAGCTTGGAACAGTGTCCGTAGGTGCCCCGTATTTTAATACGTTATTTGTACCATTGACGTGGCTACTACTGCTTTTCATGGCAGTTGCCCCGCTCACGCAGTGGAAAGAGCAGCGCAAGCCGATTTATGGCGCACTGTTAAAAGTCGCAGTGACTAGCGTGTTCTTGGGCTTAGGGGTCGCGGCGACACTGAGCGGGCAAGCAGACTGGATGGTCATATTGACCGCTGTGCTGTGTATGTGGGTGCTGCTATTGCTGGGCTATGACATTGTACAAAAGACCCGTCACGCAGCAACACGTTGGCAAGGTTTACGTCGTTTAAAACCCAGTTACTGGGGAATGCAAACCGCGCATTTTGGCATGTTGGTGCTGATCATGGGGGTTAGTCTGACCTCGCATATCAGTATTGAGCGTGATGTAGCACTCGCACCGAAGCAATCGGTACAATTACAGAATTATGAGTTTCGGTTTGATCAGATCAAACAGGTGCGCGGTGCGAACTACGACGCTACCAAAGCGGTGGTGAGTGTGTTTAAAGATGGGCGCAAAATCACGACACTCTACCCCGAAAAACGCTTTTATATCATTCAGCGTCAGCCGATGACTGAGGTCGGAATTCATGGCAATTTTTGGCGTGATTTATATGTTGCGCTGGGTGAGCCACTCGATGCCAATCAGCCAGAAGGGGCGTGGGCGGTGCGCGTCTATTACAAGCCATTTGTGCGTTGGATTTGGTTGGGTGCGTTATTGATGGCATTGGGTGCGTTGTTGTCGATGTTAGATCGACGCTATCGGCTGCATAAGCCAGTATTACATGCTGTGGAGAAGCAGGCATGAGTGCCGCACAGATGAACGATGTGCCACCACAACCGCCTAAGAGGCGTTTGTGGCTGTGGCTGCTGCCGTTGCTGATGTTTGTTGGGTTGGCGCTATTATTGGGCAGTCGCCTAGGGAAAGACCCTGCGATCCAAGTCAGTCAAATGGTCGGCAAGCCGTTACCGGCATTTGCTCTGCCAAATCTGACCGATGGCAATCTATTGATCCCACAAAATCTGCCTAGCACGCCGTATTTGCTCAATATTTGGGGCTCATGGTGTCCGAGTTGTGTGTTTGAGCATCCGATGTTGTTACAGATTGCCGCACAAGGCGTACCGATTGTCGGGGTTAACTATAAAGATGAGCAAGCCGATGCGCTGTCGTATTTGGCCAAGCACCAAAATCCATTCGTGTTGAACCTACAAGATCAAGCAGGTGGTTTGGGCTTAGATTTAGGCTTAACTGGCGCACCAGAAAGCTTTGTGGTCGATGCAGCAGGGGTGATTCGCTTGCATCTGGTCGGTATTATCGATGCCGATAATTGGCAAACGCGCTTACAGCCGTGTTTACAAGCACTGACACAGTCAGGGAGTGCAGACGCATGTCATTAAGTCCTTGGTTATTGGTCTGCGTGTTACTGAGCGCGAGTGGTACGGCATTGGCGATTGATCCATATCAGTTTAATAGCCCAATGCAAGAAGCACAGTATCAGGGTTTGGTGGCTGAGCTGCGTTGCCCAAAATGCCAAAATCAAAATTTGGCTGGATCGAATGCCCCGATTGCACAAGATCTGAAGCAAAAAACCTATGACATGGTGATGGATGGCCAAACCGATCAGCAAATTCGCAGTTATATGATCGACCGCTATGGCGATTTTGTCACCTATCGGCCACCCGTACGCCCTTCGACATGGATTTTATGGTTTTTTCCACCGCTCATGTTGGTGGTGGTTTTGGTCGGCTGGTTAGTGATCGTGCAACGTCGCCAGCGACAAAATGCCACACAACAGCTCAGTGCTGCTGAGCAACAACGTTTGCAAGCGTTACTGGGCGGTACGCCGACGACCCATACAGGCCCATCTCGTGTAGGAGAGTCTCATGACGCTTAGTGTGTTTGTTATTACCGCATTGGCGTTGCTGTTGTTACTGTCGTTGGTGATCGTGTGGCCGTGGCTGCGTGCAACCCCTGCCTCAGTCAGTTTGTTGCAACTCAATATCACGGTATTTCGTGAGCGCTTGGCCGAGTTAGACACCGACCAACAGGCGGGTCGCTTGGATCAGGAGGCCTATCAGTCGCAAAAAATCGAGTTGGAGCGGCAGTTATTGGCGGTGACTGATTCAGTTGATTTGAGTGGTCAGCGCCGTGCACCGCGCTTGGTGGTCGGTTTGGTATTTCTATGGTTGCCGTTATTGGCAGTTGCGGGTTATGTGCTGATCGGTGATCGGCAGCCTGTTTATGCTTATTGGCAGGCGCTTGATCAATATGATCACGTGGCTGAACAACTATTGACGGGTCAAATCGACCGTCCGCCTGAGTCGGTTACGGATGCTATCGGCTTGCTACAAGCGATGCAGACTCATGTCTATCGCAATCCGACTGATGCACAGCGTTGGCTGGCGATGTCGCAGGCTTATGTTGTGGTGGAAGCGATTGAGCCTGCGTTAGAGGCATTGTCGCGGGCGCAGCGGCGCGCGCCAGAAGATGACCAGATCGCGATGACCTATGCACAAATGCGGTTTTTTAGCCAAGAAGGTCAGGTCGATGCACAGACTAAACAGCTGCTCGATGGTGTGCTGGTACGTAATCCGCAGCACGAAGGAGCACTGCTGCTGCTGGCCATGGGTCAGCAACGTGCCGGTGATTATCCGGCGGCAATTGCCGCATTAAATCGGATTAAAACGATACGACTGAGTCGTGAGCCAGATGTGACGGCTGAAGCCATCGTGCAACTGGATCGAGCGATTGTACAGGCGCAGCAGCTACAGCAAGCCGCGCAAAGCAGTCGAATTGAGATCAGGGTATCTTTAGCAGCCGCATTACGTGCGCAGGTCAAGCCGAGTGACACATTGTTTGTGTATGTGCGGGCTTTACAAGGCGCAACAATTCCGTATGCTGTACACAAACAAGATGTGTCGTTATTACTCGCCGGTCAAACTGTTGATGTGGTGTTGTCTGATCAAAATGCCATGATGGCTGAACGTTCGATTTCGGCTGCACGACAGGATGGTATTGCGCTGGCAGTGGGCGCACGGATTAGCCAAATGGGTAATCCCACTGGCGTTGCTGGTGATTTAGAGTCGTTGCCGGTGCCACTTGGAGCAGAAAAACAATTTCAAGTGGTGATTGACCGAATACGCTGATTGTCAAAATTGCTTGAGTCTAGGCGGTCAAGTCGTTATCTTGGCAGTCATTTTAGAGATTGATTTATCACTATCGAGGACGCCGTATGCGTATTATTTTGCTGGGCCCACCAGGTGCGGGCAAGGGCACACAAGCTCAACTGATCTGTCAACGCTATCAGATCCCACAGATTTCAACGGGTGATATGTTGCGTGCTGCAATCCGTGAAGGCTCAGCCTTGGGACAGCAAGCCAAAAGCGTGATGGATGCGGGTGGTCTGGTATCCGATGAGCTGATTATTGGCTTGGTCAAAGACCGTCTGACCCAACCCGATTGTGGCAATGGCTGTATTTTTGATGGTTTCCCGCGCACGATTCCACAAGCAGAAGCCTTAGAAAAAGCCGGTGTCGCGATTGATCATGTGATCGAAATCGATGTGCCCGATGCAGAGATCGTCCAGCGTCTATCCGGTCGTCGGCAGCATGCAGCATCAGGTCGGGTCTATCATTTGGTGTATAACCCACCGAAGCAAGACGGCATTGATGATCTGACTGGTGAGCCTTTGGTACAGCGTCCAGATGATCAAGAAGATACCATTCGCCGTCGTTTAGTGTCGTATCACCAAGAAACTGAGCAGCTGGTCGGCTTTTATCAAGCGCGTGCCCGCTCAGGCCAAAACGCTCCAAGCTACGATAAACTCAATGGTCTGGATGATATTGAGCAAGTCAAAGCCAAGCTGTTTGCGGTGTTAGATCGCTAAGTCCGTCGCGTTGAAGCCAAATCCCTCGCTTGAGGGATTTTTTTTAAATCGGTCATCTTCAGCACAAGAAGTGGTAGGTGCTGTGCAAGATCGAGCATTGGTATACAAAATGCCTTTACGTTACTGCTGGTATCTATTGCTAGAATTGGTCATTGTTAAAGATGCAACTAAACGTAACAATAGTCTGATCGATCCCACTTTATCCAGCGCTATCGTCATATTGCGTGAGGGTGGTTTTGCCAATCGCCGGTTAAGGAGAGCCCCGCCGTGAGTCAGTTTGAGCCACAAAATCGCCCAGCATACCGTTGCCAACGTGTGGTGCGACCGGTGTCGATTTCGGCAGGGTGTGCAGCGCAAACGGGTGCAATACAAAGTGGCATGGTCGCGCTGATGGTCGTGGTACTTCTGATTGGTGCGGGTGCATATTGGCAAACTAAACAGCATGCGATTAAAAAACAACAACAACTTGAAATGGAGCAGCTTCAGGTCAACACTCAAGTTATCCCGTCGGTCAGTATCTTGCCCGTACCTGAGCCAGCCTTAGCACTGTATCCGGCGCGACTGAGCTTGGTCACTGATGCGGCGGGACAATTGACGGGTTGTTCCGGTGTGGTCGGTGATGCAATACTGCGCCAACAATTGATCCAGCAAATTTCAGTTGTCTTTATCGAACAATATCAGCCCTGTGATCTGCGTTATGATCCGGCCTATCAGACCGATTTAATGGATATGAATGCAGTTACTCGACTGGCGCAGATTTTGCGCGAACGCTCACATGTGATGATTGCCATTAATCATATGCAAATGGTCCCTACCGATCAAACGCTGGGCAGTAAAGGCGCAGTGATCATCAGTACGCCAGATGCGGCAGAGTTTGGCAAGATCGAAACGGCAGTACGTGAGCAAACCGGTAATGCCTTCTCCCTGCATCAGTTACAACCGGTCGATGTGGCTGAAACCGTGTTAGAGAGTGCGCAAACGGCGAATCAAATGCTAAAAATGCTGCCAGACCAGCCACGCCCAGCAGATATCACCGCCTTGTTAAATCAGCAGATGATCCGATTTAGTTTCGATGACACGAGTATCCCCGCACTTAATCAGCCATTACTCGCATTGGTTGCGCCATACTTGCAGCAGTTTCCGGATTTACAACTGCAAATTCGCGTATTCACCTCCGCCGTTGGTAGCCCTCAATATAACCGTGAGTTGGCGACCCGCCGTGCCGAAGTCATTCGGCGTGCATGGATTGAGCAAGGCGTGGCTGCTAAGACGTTAGTGGCAATCGGTATGGGGCAGCAGCAGCCGATTGCCGAAAATGCGACAGAACAAGGTCAGTTTTGGAATGAGCGCGTTGAATTTCAGTGGGTTAAACCGACTGCCAAGCCGAAGACGACTCGGCATCAGCACGCTGACCTGCCTAAAACTTAATGTTTTACCATCTGCTATGAAGGTGTCAGATTTTTCTGCTTAAAGCCACAAACATCCTCCACTAGACACGTTGCACACAGTGGGCTGCGTGCCTTGCAGGTATAGCGACCGTGCAAGATCAACCAATGATGAGCATCCATCAAGTATTGTGTGGGTATTACTTTTAGTAGTTTTTGCTCGACGGCATCGACCGTTTTAGCTTCCGCTAGTCCGCTGCGATTACTGACCCGAAAAATATGCGTGTCTACCGCCATGGTCGGCTGCCCAAATGCAGTATTGAGCACCACATTTGCGGTTTTTCGACCCACGCCGGCCAGTTGTTGCAACTGCTCTCGTGTTTGTGGCACTTGACCGTGGTGGTGTTCGAGCAGCATGTGGCAGGTTTTAATGATGTTTGCGGCTTTGCTGTTATACAGGCCAATGCTGCGAATATAGCTTTTTAGACCGTCGAGCCCGAGTGCTAAAATTTGTTCTGGCGTGTTAGCGACTGCATATAGCTTGGCTGTGGCTTTATTCACACTGACATCGGTGGCTTGGGCAGACAAAATCACCGCAATCAGTAGCTCAAATGGGCTGCTGTATACCAATTCCGTACGTGGCTCGGGGCGCTCAGCTTTGAGGCGGGCAAAAAAAATCTCGACATTTTGCCGCTTCATAGACAGACCTGCAATTGGCTCAGTTGTTGCTGTAATTGCTCCAGCTGGTTTTGCTTTTCGGGATTGGGTTGCACTCGCAATTGTCGTTGTAATTTGCCGATCTGGCTGCGTAGAGTGGCTTGCTGCACCATACTGGCAGGATCTTGCAGGCCAAGCGTTGATTGGCGTGTAGTGGTTGCTGCTGCTTGCGGGTGTACAGCGACAATCGGTCTGGCTTTGATGGATTGATCTTGGGCGCGTTGCTGCTCACGTTGATTGCGTATCTGATAGCGTTGCCGTAACAGATCTTGTGTCTGCTGCTGTTGTTTGGGTGTTGGCAGATCATTGTAATCGACCAGATCAATACAATCGACTGGGCAGGGCAATATGCACAATTCACAGCCCGTACACCAGTCGGTCAGCACGCTGTGCATGAGCTTGCCACTGCCAACAATCGCATCGACAGGACATGCGCTAATACATTTGGTACAGCCGATACATTCGTCCTCGCGAATCACGGCGCGAATCCGCTGTGGGCGATGATCCGCAGCAATTGGCCAGTCACTTGGTGCCACTGTAAGTGCTGAGCGCTTGAGTAAGCTGGCCAGTTGGTCAGCCACTGGCTGTCCACCAGGCACGCATTTGTTCGCGGCTTCAGTTTGCTCAACCATCGCTCTGGCGTACGGATAGCAGCCTTCGACATGTCCACACAAGCCACATTGGGTCTGTGGTAATAAGGAATCAACCAAGTGAATCAAGGCGTTGTCGGGAGTCATACAGCAATTTTCGTCCAAGCATCAAACAAATATCACACCATCACGGATGTGCGACATGATTTATGATTGTGACATGCTCATGCCCAAAAACGTAGCATCGAGTCGCAAAGCCTTCTCTCCATTTTTTAAAGAGTCTTATTGCCATGCCGCCATTAGACATAGATAAGCCGATTGAGCCTCTTGCCGCACAGCCTATGATCAATAATAGTCGCCCAGCGCGACAACAGGCGCTATTGCTGCAACGTCAGCTTGCAACCTATGCCAATACGATGGATAGTCTGGTACGTATTCCGTTTACGCGGCAAGGGATTGGTGCCGACGCAGCCGTGGGCGTCGTGCCCGTGGTTGGTGATGCAGCTGGATTATTGCTAGCGGGCTACGCGATTGTGCGTGCCAAGCAGATCGGGGTGCCTCTGCATAAACTGACCCCAGCCATTCGGTTGGCATTTTTGGATGTTGGCGTTGGCCTCGTACCGATGGTTGGCGATATGGCGGATGTGTTTATTCGACCGAGTCGCCGCGCGGTGATGATCGTCAATGATCATCTCCGCGAATTACATGGCATCGACAGCACAGATCATACCGATCATCCCGTATTACATCGAGTTCTCGAAAAAAAGCAGCAGCAGTCCGCAATATGGCGCAACCCTGCCGTGGCGTGGGTTTGGCTACGAATTCCTGATCTTTTGGGCACGTTGGTGTTGCTGTGGTTGGTGCTTAGTATGTACTGGGTAGCCAGCTGGCTGATTGGTTTGATGTAATAGGGCGATTTGCCGTTCTGTCTGACTTGAAAAGCTGCATGAGGTCTGTCTCATGGCGTGGTGTGGCATCGACTGGACATCTTGGGCAAAACAGCCATTGTTGATCAGTTACGCTGTAACACCCTGCCGTTTAGGCCAGAGATGTCAGGCGGCTATTCGCATCTGGTGGCCATTCGCATCTGGTGGCATTGCCACTGGATGTTAGAATAGCGTTCACTTTTTGTTGTTGGTGGAGTTTTTGTGCTCATGAGTCATCCATATCGTATTGCTTTGCCTCTGCGTGCTGAAACTGCGCTGCGGATTAGCCGCCTGACTGAGCAGTTACAGGCAGGTCAATCCGAGTCCTTGTCGACCGAAGCAGGGCAAATGATGAGTGAAGTCGGTTGTCAGTTGATTGATGTGGTGTTTGGTGAGTTAGTGCAGCAGTTTCTACATGTTAGCGCTTTGCCTGCTTTTCGTGAGTCTTTGGCCACGATTGAGGAAGTAAAAACCATATTGCGTAAATATTTGCCATGGGCGATCAGTTTTTTTGGTCATGAGCGTCTCGCTCCAGTGGCCAAACACTATGCAGATTTAATTGATTCACGTCAGGTTGATGGGCTGGATTTGCCATTTTTGGCCTTCGATTTACCGGATCCAGTGGCCAAACTTGCCGTACAGTCGCTTGAAGACCTAGAACAGCATCGCGTCAAGACCGCAGTGACAGCCATTGATAGTTTGATTCAAGTGATTGATGTCTCGCTAGGTGTCTTGCTCAAACAACCTAAAGCCCTGCTTAAGTTTAATTTTGTGGTCGATAAAACCCTGAATGGCGTGATTAACATGACCACCTCCATGTCCTATAAAAACCTGCACAAACTGGGCCAGCAGCTTGATCCGTCTTTGTTTGATGCCTTGACCAATCACTTGCGCCAGTTCTTGATCGTACCTGACACATCGTCTTCTTAGAGGCCAAGCCACATGATCACCTTACATCATTTAAATAATTCACGTTCACAGCGGGTGTTGTGGATGCTGGAAGAACTCGGCGTCGCCTATCAGATCCAGCGTTATCAGCGTGATAGCAAAACCATGCTAGCGCCCCCTGCATTGCTACGGGTACATCCCTTGGGGAAGTCACCCGTGATTAGTGATGGCGAGCAGGTGCTGGCTGAGTCTGGTGTGATCATTGAGTATTTGGCGCAGTGTTACGGCGCAGGCCAATTTTCGCCTAGCCTTGATGCCGCAGAGTACTGGCGTTATCAGTATTTTATGCACTACGCCGAAGGTTCGCTGATGCCGCCCCTGTTGTTGAGATTGGTGTTTAATAAAATTAACAGCAGTCGGATGCCGTTTTTTGCCAAGCCGATTGTTCAGGCCGTGGTCAAAAAAACCAATCAACAGTTTATTCATCCACAGATTAAGCTGCATTTAGATTTTTTAGAGTCTGAGTTGGCGCAGCGGACATGGTTTGCGGGTGCAGTATTTAGTGCTGCGGATATTCAAATGAGCTTTCCACTTGAGGCCGCTGCCGCGCGCGGTGGCTTAGATCAACGCTATCCAAAGCTGACTGATTTTTTGGCACGCATTCACGCCAGACCTGCGTACCAGCGTGCTTTGGCACAAGGTGGCGAGTTTAGTTTGGCATAACTGGTTTTAGTGACGCCGCTCAGTGTTGATATTGCCGCTGGAGTTGAATGAACCAAGCGAATGCACGCATCGGCTGAAGTTCAGCCAATTGCTCAAGTTGTGCCCACGCGGTATGGTCGGATTGAAGCAGTTTTTTTAGCCAGTGTTGTGTCAGTGCAGGCTGATTGCTGACGGCATATAAGCGCACCAAATGCCATAGAATCGGCAAGTGGTCACTTTGTGACAGCGGCTTGAGAATCTGCCCCACGATGAGTAGATAGCGCTGCTCGTGCGTGACTTGAAAAAACTGTAAATACAAATCTGACAACTGCGCTGAGAGTTGTAGATGCGTGTGCTGATCTTCAGCCTCCAATAGAGCGTTTTCCAGCAGCACCGCGGCCTCTCCAAGCAAATAGAGTTGCTCGGTTTTATGCATGCTGAGTTGTGCCAGACGTTGGCGCAACTCAGCACGCTCACGAGACAAGCCTAGACTTTGATCTTGTTGTGCCAGTTGATCGGTCTCACCGAGTCGTTGAATCAGTTGCCGTGCTGTGGTGGACAGTATCGACATATTTAAACCTTTAGCTGAAGTTGATTTTGAGTGAGCCAGCCAAACCGACGCGCAATTGCCACGGTCGCCGCACTGACTGTACCTGTCAGCAACGTGCCCCATGCCAGATCGACTACGGTCATCTTAACTGTCCAGCCGTTAAGTGTGGCGAGATTGGTAAAGTCATAAGTACCATACGCAAACGCACCTGCAACGGCTCCTAACACAAAGCTGAGTTTGAGTGAGCCACCCTGTCGTAATTGTGGCACGATGACCAAAACCATCAGCGCCACGATATAAAACAAATAAAAACCACCTGCGGCGGCCATGTCGGGCTGTGCCCGCATCAATGCGCCAATCTCAGGTCGGTACAGTCGCTCCAGCATATTGGTGAGCCAGATATAATCAATGCCTAAAAACAATGCCAATGCCACCAAATACACAAATAAATATGCCATGCCTGTCACCCGTTCAGTCGGTTCAATCGTATCGTTCTAGCATGAATCAACCTGATAGGCTGTCTAGCGTGCACAGATAACACAAAAAATATTTGGCTAACGTCACAAAGGATCATCGCGCCGTAACCACCCCGCAATCGAATAGCGCACCTGCGTCGCAGCACAGACTTCATGCAGCAGATCACTATCAAAGATGATCATCTGATTGTCGTATGGCAGAATTTCGTGGCTCACACCGTGTCGATCAATCACGCGCAGTTGCCCACCCGCGCCGGCTGGCCAGTGCGGATTTAAGTAAAACACGGTTGAAATGGCTCTGACTTGGCTGTTTTTGGGATTATCTCGATGCTGTGTATAAAACTGTCCTGCTTGGTAGCAGGCAAAATGCGCCTCTGCCCAACGAATGCCCAAAAATAACTGCTGATTCAAATAATCGCCTAAATCCTGTAACACCCTGAGATAGGATGCGCTCAGAGGATCATTGGCATCTAGCCAGCGGGTCGCATCACTGCGAATCTCCTGCTGCACGCCATCCGTAATCAATTGTGCGTTGCGATAGCCCTGCGGTTCGCGGCTGGCCAAGCGTAGTGCCTGCAGTTGCGTCGCCGGTAACACAGCCGTCACCAGCACAAAGCCGTTGTCTGCCAACTGATCTAGTGCCGTGTCAGATAGTAAGATGGCCCAATCCACCGCAGCGATTGCCAGCTGCGATACATTACGCTGTGCTATTGCAGAATCAGTGGGATTTGACATGGGATACACAGATCAAAATATGGGGAAAACTGACAGGCATGTTACCATAGCCGCCTAATTTTGGTCTTTATCCTGTGTTGAGCGTCCATGAACTATCGTCACCATTACCATGCAGGCAATTTTGCCGATATCATGAAGCATGTGCTGTTGCTTGAGCTGCTGGAGCGACTCAACCAAAAAGACAAGCCATATCGCTATATCGACACGCATGCGGGTGCGGGACTGTATGATCTCTCGCTAGCCCCTGCGCAAAAATCTGGCGAATACATGGAAGGTATTCATCGGCTGATGCAATTACCAAGCCCCACCATGCGTCAAGCGCCTGCCCAGATTCAACGCTATCTGGGTTTGGTTGAGCAACTACGCGGTGAAATGGGTCAGGGCTTATATGCCGGTTCGCCGTGGTTTGCCTTGCAGCAATTACGTGAAACAGATCATGCGACCGCATTTGAATTACAGCCAGACGTATACGAAGAGCTAAAGTTCAACATACGTGACAGTCGATTGGGTATGCACGAGCGTGATGCCTACGAAGGTTTACTCGGCGTGATTCCACCGAAAGAAAAGCGTGGCTTGGTGATGATTGACCCGCCGTATGAAGTAGAGCGTAAAGACTTTCCGCAACTGGTCGAACTACTGATTAAAGCCCACCAAAAATGGTCTACTGGTGTGTTTGCCGTGTGGTATCCGATTAAAGATCGCGCCATGATTGAACGCTTTGAGAAAAAAATGCTGAAATCAGGCATTCGGCGACAACTGATTTGTGAGCTGTGCGTTTGGCCAGACGACACCCCGATTGGCTTAAACGGCTGTGGTTTATTGGTGATTAACCCGCCATGGCAATTTGCCGATCAAGCCGATGTTTTACTACAATGGTTGTTTCCGCATTTGAAGATGGCGGAGCAGGGTGGGCATGCGGCGGTGCGTTGGCTGGTGGGTGAATAAGCCCTTTTTTAGATTTTAACCTATACTTAATGGAGTCAGTGATGACAGCGCCTAACCAAGTGCCAGATCCGGATAAACTGATCGATGATGCCCCCATCGGATTGACCTTTGAAGTGGTCGAAGAAGAGCACACCCAAGAAGGCCAAAAAGTGCGCAGTCGTGGCATTTATCTAGTGCCCAATGCGATTACCACTGCCGCACTGCTATCTGGCTTTTACTCGATTATTGCCAGCACCGATGGCAAGTTTGTGCATGCAATCTTGGCAATTTTTCTGTCTGGCTTGCTCGATGGGATGGATGGCCGTGCCGCCCGTATGCTGAACGCCCAAAGTCCATTTGGTGAACAATTCGATTCGCTGGCCGATTTGCTGTCGTTTGGCGTCGCCCCTGCAATATTGGTGTATAGCTGGGCGCTTGAGCCATTGGGTCGGGTCGGTTTGGCCTGTGCCTTTATTTTTACTGCTTGTGCGGCATTTCGTTTGGCACGATTTAATGTACAGATTGCCGTGGTAGATCAGCGTTATTTTATTGGTCTAGCTAGCCCGTTGGCTGCTGTCCTATTGTCGAGTGGCGTTTGGGTCGGGCTGGATAACCCAGAGTGGTTTGTTCGTTCTGATGTCTTGGTTTTAGTGTTATTTGCAGCACTATCCGTGATTAGCGGCTTATTGATGGTGAGTAATGTCCAATATTTTAGTTTCAAGCAGCTAGATCGGCAGCGTGTGCCATTTGCAGTCATGCTCCCGATGGTATTGGTATTAGTCACGATCACCTACAACATCCCGATTGGGATTTTTACCGTGGCGGTGATCTACGCAGCTTCGGGTATCGTGACCACGCTACAACGCCGCTTCTTGCCTAAAAAAGCATAGTGTTGTTACACGCTTGTCGTAAAAAAACTCAAAGACGCTGTCATATTCAGCGTCTTTGAACGTCTAAACTCTATCTTTGACTACAGATGGAGTTTGGCATGTTGATTTATCATCCTGATAGCAGTCGTCCGCTGAGTAGCGATATCACCCCAGAATCAACGTGGCTCAATCGCCGTCAATTGTTCAAACAAGCCGGTCTGATTGGTGCGGCCAGTTTGATTTTGCCGCCACATCTTGCACAAGCACAGCCCAGTTCAGGGAGTGTTTATCAGCCTGTCCCAGAACGCCCTGATGCGCCTGCCTATCTGCGCCGAAAAATCAGCACTCGCAACATCGCCAGCAGTAATCCAACCGCCGAAACCCTGACACCCTACGAGGCGGTGACCAGCTACAATAATTTTTATGAGTTTGGTACGGGCAAAACCGACCCTGCCGAAAACGCGGGTACGATTAAAGTAGACCCGTGGACACTCAGCGTCGATGGCCTCTGTGATAAAGGCGGTCAGTACAGCCTTGAAGATATTTTAAAACCGCACACGCTCGAAGATCGTATTTATCGGTTTCGCTGTGTCGAAGCATGGTCGATGGTCGTGCCGTGGTTGGGCTTTTCGCTTGGCGACCTGCTCAAACGCTTTCAACCTAAAAGTAATGCGCGTTTTGTTAAATTCACCACCTTACTTGATCCAAAACAACTGCCGAACCAAAACAGTGGCGCTTTAGACTGGCCTTATGTTGAAGGTTTGCGCATGGATGAGGCGATGAACCCCTTAGCAACACTAGCCGTTGGTTTGTATGGTCGCAGCTTGCCCGATCAAAATGGCGCACCGTTACGGCTGATTCTGCCTTGGAAATACGGTTTTAAATCGATTAAATCCATCGTCAAAATTACGTTTATGGAATCTGCCCCAATTACCACGTGGCTCGGGCTCGCTCCCGAAGAATATGGCTTTTATGCCAACGTCAATCCAACTGTCGATCATCCACGTTGGAGCCAAGCCCGTGAGCGCCGTTTGCCCAGTCCATTGTTTAAACCGAATTGGGTTGAAACCTTACCCTTTAATGGTTATGCCAAAGACGTTGCGGGTTTATATCGCCGCATGGATTTACGTCGATTTTATTAAACGGACTGGATTGGAGCCACAGAGATGAGTCTTACTCGCCAGCAATGGATCAGCTATAGCAAGCCTGTGTTATTTTTAATATTAGCGCTTCCTGCACTGTGGCTCAGCTATCAGGCATTTTTTGCACCGCAACTGCTCGGTGCTGATCCCGCCAAATCATTACTTGATCAAACAGGACTTTGGTCGATTCGCATGATTCTACTGGCGCTTGCCGTCACACCACTGCGGATCCTGACCCAGCAAAACTACCTGATTCAATATCGCAGGATGACCGGACTATTTGCCTTCTTCTATGCAGGACTCCATTTCCTCATCTATAGCGTGCTGCTATTAGAGCTGGATTTAGCGCAGCTCAGTATCGAAATCACCCAACGACCTTATATTGTGGTCGGCTTTATTGCACTACTGTTATATGTGCCATTGGCCATCACATCAACCAAGGGTTGGCAGCGTCGCCTAAAGCGCAATTGGGTCAACCTACACAAACTGGTTTACCTGATTGGCATCTTGGCTGTGGTACACATGACATGGCTCAAAAAAGTCGGCTTATATGACACATGGCCGTATGCCTTAGTGCTTGTCGTACTGTTTTCGATCCGAATCGTGCATCACTATCGAAAAAAACAGCCCAA